>JBJMLY010000146.1:0-4600 GCA_045805025.1 Cytophagaceae bacterium
CAATAAATACCTGGAAGAGCATCAGCCTCAGCTCCGCAAAATGAAAAACCCTTATTCGGGCTACACCAAACGATCTTTGTTTGAATTGAAAGCTGGGAACTAGGGATATAGAAAAATCTTAGTGGCTATTCTATCGGATTGAAATGCAAAATAACAATCCCTAATCCTATATCCTATTTACTCAAATTTTCCAGCTCCCCTTTTACAAAATCCATCAGCTCGCGGATATAGCTTTGAGAGAAGTCGAACTGAATGCCTGCGGTTTTATAAATTTCCCGGATGGGTTTTGTATATCCAAGCTTCAGCGCGGCCAGATACTGATCAAGGCCTTTCTCCTGGTTTTCCTTGAAGTTCTTCCATACGGCAATCGCGCCGAGTTGGGCAATGGCATATTCAATGTAATAGAAGGGCACTTCGTAAATATGAAGCTGCTTCTGCCAGCCGTAATTTCTGAATTTCTCCAGTCCCTTCCAGTCCGTAACGCTGTTGCTGAACTTCGCGAATATTTTATTCCATTCCTCTACCCTTTGCTGAAGACTGTGCTCCGGATTTTCATAGATCCAGTGCTGGAACTTATCGACGGTAGCCACCCAGGGAAGGGTTGAAATAATACCTTCCAGGTGTTCTCTCTTCGCCCTGATCAGATCCTGCTTGTCTGTAAAGAACAGATCCCAGTGCTCCATGGAGATCAGCTCCATCGACATGGAAGCAAGCTCTGCCACTTCCGCCGTGGTATGCTTAAAGGCGCTCAGCTCAAGATCGCGGGTCACAAAAGAATGCACCGCATGTCCTCCTTCGTGCACCATGGTGACGAGATCTCTTAATGAGGAAGTCGCATTCATGAATATGAAAGGAACTCCTGTTTCATCGAGCGGATAATTATAACCGCCGGGAGCTTTCCCTTTCCTGGATTCAAGATCCAGATGTCCCATCTTCTTCATAATGCTCAGCCTTTCTCCCAGAAATGGATTGAGCATGGAAAAACATTCCACGCTTTTATTGATCAGCTCCTCTCCGTTCTGAAAAGGCTTGAGCGGCTTATCTCCGAGGTAATTCACACTCAGATCCCAGGGCCTCAGCTGGTCGACGCGCAAAGCCTTCTTACGTTCTTTTGCCAGATGATTGAGCATAGGAACCACTTCCTTTTCAACCGCATCGTGAAAAGCAAAACAGTCTTCAGCGGTATAATCAAAGCGGCCGAGGGCCGCGAACATATAATCACGGAAATTCTTAAAGTCAGCATTCAGGGCTACCTGATGCCGTAAGCTCAGAAGCTTATTGAACAGCTCGTCGAGCTTGTCTTTATCGGCATACCTTCTCTCGGAAATTTTATGCCAGGCATTTTCTCTTATTTGTCTGTCGGTGGACTGCAGCAAATCGGCCGCCTGCGGCAGGGTGAGTTCCTTGCCGTCTATATTGACGGTCATCGCTCCTGAAATAGCGCCGAACTTCTGGGCTTCCTGACTAATCTCAGTGTTTAAAGGAATATTTTTTTCCCGGAAGATCTCATGTTCCTTTTTCATACTGCGGATCATGATCTCGTAGCCTGGTTCATGCAGGTCTTTCAGAAAGGGACTTGCCAACGCTTTACCGTTCAGGTCATTGCTGTAGGGCTCGATGTGAGGCTGAATTTCGGATACAAAATAATTGAAGCGGTCCACATATTCTTTATTTGCGGTATCACCGGTCATTTTAATATACCTCCACCCCATGTCTTCGGAGATTACCGACTCCAGCTCACTGCGATCGGCAAACCATTTCCTCAGCTGCGCAGCAGAGCCGATCTTACGTACTTTCAGCTCTTCGTATAAAGGCTGTATCGAAGACCACTGGTCTACCACAAAATTTTCGGGCAAAAAATGACGTTTGCTCTTCGTTGGAATTTCGATCGTTTGCATGAGCTACTGGTTAAAATTAAAATTCTGATAAAAATTAATCGACTTCGATGACAACGCCTGAGCTTGCCGGATGTCCCACACAGATCAGCACAAAGCCCTGACTGATCTCCCTGTCTGAAAGTCCGTCCGACTCATCCATCTTTACTTTGCCGTTGACACACTTGCCCATGCAGGCAGTGCACATACCGCTCTGGCATGAATACGGCAGGTCTATGTCTGCGTCGAGCGCAGTCTGAAGTATTGATTTTTCGGGCGGCACCGTGATCTTATATTCTGTTCCCTGGTAAACGATGGTCACCTCCTGGGTGGTAATCTCTTTGCTCTCTACCACTTCTCCCGAACTCTGCTGACTTCCGCTGCTCAGGAAGCTTTCCTTGTGTATTTTATTGGCAGGGACTTTGAGTACCTCCAGTGCCTTGCGGGCTTCGTCCATCATACCCTCCGGACCGCAAAGAAAATAGTCGGCCGATGTGAAAGAAATTTTGGGGAAAGTTTCGAGGATCTTGATCAGCTCCGAGCGGTTAATTCTTCCTACGGGCAAGGTCAGTTTACTGAGAGGCTGACTCAGAACATGAACAATTGTAAAACGATCTCCATGCTGCTTTTTCAGCTCATTCAGACTTTCCTTGAAAATGATGCTCGACTCATTCCTGTTCCCGAAAATCAGATACACATTACTGAGCGGCTCGTTGGCGAGCACGGATTTAAGAATCGACATAAGAGGCGTAATGCCGCTTCCGGCGCCGATCAGAATAATATCTCTTTTTTTATGGTAATCGGTTTCAATGGTAAAAGTACCCATCGGATGCATAACCTCGATGAAGTCTCCTTTTTTTAAGGTACCAAACAGATGGTTTGAAACCTTGCCTCCTGCTACTTTTTTAACGGTCACGGCAAGATCCTGATCAATGCCCGGTGCGCTGCACAGGGAATAGGACCTTCTCAGCTTCTCTCCTTCCACAGGAATAATAAGGGTCAGAAACTGACCGGGCTTGTAAGAAATCGGATGTCCTGCTTTATCAAATACAATGGTTATAGCATCCTCACTTTCCCGGATGATGTCTTTTACCTGAAGATTGTAATAACTGCTCATTATCAATTTTGATTGGTACAAATAAAATCATTTTGATGGAAATAAGTTTAATGAGAGGCAGATTATTGAAGATTCTATGTATTATTCGATTGTGTACAATCATCGGGAGATTCCCGCGTCCGCAGGGAATGACGTAAAACCACCATTTTTTAGCAGGGCGAGATTCAGAAATAAAATAAGTCGTCATCCCCGAGCAGGCGGGGATCTCAGGAATTACGCAGTTCGCCTTGCTATATTCTGAAATCTGAAATGGTTATAAAAGAAAAGGTCATACAGCGTGCTTTCTGTATGACCCATTTACCCTTTTTAACTTTTCCAGCTATGGAAAGATATGATCTTTAACGAAGAGCTTTCTACATGGTTGCATTTAATGAAAAAAAAGGCCAAATTCTTTTTATATTTATCAAAAAAAGTCTAAAATTTATATTTTAACCCTCTAAAACCCTTAAAATTTGACCCTCCTTAGCCACAAAATGCAAAGTCTGATCAGAGAAATTCCAGACTTCCCGAAAAAAGGAATTGCTTTCAAAGACATCACCCCTATGCTGATGGATCAGAAGCTTACCAAACAGATCGTCAAAGGTTTTGTCAGAAATTTCGAGGGCAAAAAAGTAGATGCGGTCGCATGCCTGGAAAGCCGTGGCTTCTGGTACGGCATGAGTATTGCCCAGCAATTTAAAGTCCCTTTCATACCCATTCGTAAAGCGGGAAAGCTGCCGGGCACACTGGTCTCCTGTAC
Organism: Cytophagaceae bacterium; assembly: GCA_045805025.1. Classification (GTDB taxonomy): domain Bacteria; phylum Bacteroidota; class Bacteroidia; order Cytophagales; family Cytophagaceae; genus DATMOV01. Next base: position 3,731 of record JBJMLY010000146.1, read on the forward strand.
TTACGACCTTGAATACGGCACTGCCTGCGTAGAAATGCATGCTGATGCCATTAAAAAGAACTGGAATGTGCTGATTCATGACGACGTATTGGCTACGGGCGGAACCGCCGCCGCCGCCGCCGAGCTGATTAAAGCCGTGGGGGGAAAAGTAGCAGGCTTTGCCTTCCTGCTTGAATTGAGCCAGCTGAACGGACAAAGCAAAATCTCTCCTTTCTCCAAAAAGATCATTTCTCTGGTTACTTACTAAAATATCAATGACGCAAGCTAAGCCCTCACCCTTCTCCTTTTAGTAGAAGGACAAAGGATGAGGCATATAAAAAGACCTGAACTTACACGACATTGATTAAAATACGGAGTATTTCCCCAATCTGCTTTAAACACTCCTGACTAAATACGGGTTTAAGAATAGGTAACTTTTTAAACTTATGGGTCCGGAGAAGGACATTAGCAAACCCCAGGGCAGAAAGAAATCACCGAGAAGACTTCTCAGAGGACTTTTTCTCGTCATTCTCGCTATTTCCGTTGCAGTAACATTATCCCTTAATCTCCTTCTGAATACTTATGTAAAAAAAGAAATCATAGCCTCGGTCAACAGATCTTCCAAAGGTCTTTATCATGTGGAAATAGGTTCGGTACATGCCAGATTCTGGAGCGGAGCCGTGCATATGAAAGATGTACGGCTTTTCCAGGATTCGATACTTCTGGAAAAGCTCCGCAAAGCCGATACAGCCGCGCACCTCTCCCGCATCGACGTCAATTTTGATGCCGTTGATATTTCCAGCATCAAATGGAGAAACTATATCAAAAGCAATAATCTGCAAGTTGGAAAAATAGACCTGCAATCTCCCCGCTTTTCCATGCGGAGCAAAA
>JBJMLY010000147.1:0-6128 GCA_045805025.1 Cytophagaceae bacterium
GGCAAGGAAAATTCTGCAGTGCTGGTTTTTCTGGATTTTTACCGATAGCCTCTACATCACCATGAATATTTCTATGTCCATGTACCTGATGTGCATTTTGTATGTTCTTTTTATTATCCTTTCTCTGTCTGGGTACAGAGCCTGGAAAAAAACAGCAGAATCTTCTTCTCAGTCTTCTTTGTAAGGAACAAAATATTCGTCTTTGGGGAAAAGGTCTGTGTTGACATCCTGCTTTAAGGTGGAGGCATTTATTTTTTCCGCAGAGTGAAAATAATCTTTCAATACCGGCTTGAGGTCAATACCAGCGTTATTCAGGTATTTTTCGGTAAAGGGACTTTTTAACCTTTCCATAATTTTCAGCGAATCTATCTCAATCGGCTCGTTGCTGCCCAGAATGCCGGGCCATATCTGATAACAGTAGGGGAAAACCTGCATGAACGTATTTTTAATTCTGCCAGTGGGGCACCATGTAACGGCAAATCCTCCCTTTTTAAGTTTGGATTTTATCATACTAAAGTATTCCAGTGAATAAAGATTCCCGGAATACAGGGCATTGGGCCTTATGGCGTCGGCTTCAATGATATCGTATTTTTGAGAACTGTTCCTGATCTCATAACGTCCGTCCTGAAATCTGAATTTCATCCGGCGGTCAGAAAGAAAAGCCGAGGCTCCGGAGTCGGAAGTGAGAGCGAGGTATTTTTCCAGCACATCCATTTCTCCTTCCACAAGCTCATAACAGATGATGTTGCGGGTTTCCTCCCTGAGTCCTGCACAATAGGCGGTACATCCTGAGCCAAGACCGATAATGGCAATATCGGTGGGCCGGGGGTGGATAAGCGCCGGCAGCGAACCGAGAACGGTGTGGATGGTATTTTTGTAATAGGGTAACCTGCTTTGTCCGGTGTTATTGACAAATACAGACGCGCTATGGTCTTTTTGGTGGTCCGGAAATTTGATGGTGGAAACGGCCACCTCATCTTCTGAAACCAGTACCTGTCTTTCTGTTTTGCCGCTTAGTATAGCCCACATTCTGTGATTGTCAGGAAAGAAGAAGATGGCTGGAAGCACCAGGATGGATACCGTGAGCATCAGGATCCATTTGAGGCGATTGGAATTCCTGAAAAATAAAATCAGGAACAGTAAGCCCGAAAGAGAAAGCATGATGAGCGTACCCGAAGTGCCCAGGTACTTAAAAAGAATAAAGGCTGTGATCAAAGAGCCCAGGAAGGAACCTATAATATTCATGAACTGGAGGTAACCCAGTCTTCGGCCCGCCTCGCTGAATTGTTTCTGTACCACTTTCTGTATGAGAGCAAAGTTGAGTCCCATGAGAACCACAGGTATTCCCATAAGGAAGACGGGAAGTAGTATATAAAAAAATGGCTGAAGTACAGAAGGCATTTCGGGCTCGGGTTGAATAAGGTATTCTTTGATTGATACGAAAAGGCCGGGGCCGGATACAAAAAGAAAGAGCGCTAATACCGACAGGAGCGGATATATAAGAATGACGGATTGGGATAAAAGCAGAAAGCGTTCTTTGTTTTTTATTTTTTTAATGACAAAAATGCCCAGCAGACTTCCGATGGCAATTCCGCCCAGGTAAAAGAACAGCAGGATGGGGAATGTAAAGGAAACTGATTTTCCAGCGAACCCGAGAATTCTGAACCAGATCATTTCCAGCGACAATGCCGATAGGCCAGAGAAAAGATAAAAACCAAGCCAGAAGGAAAATGAATAGCTCCCTTTTTCGATCTCTCCGGGTGGCTCCTGTTGTTCAGCGTTTGTTGTGCTTTGTCTGGAAATCAGAAATACGCCTAGTGATGTGATCAGGTTCATGCAGGCGGCGATCCGTAATGCTCCTTCAAATCCCCAGGCGGGTATAAAGAACCAGGCTGAAATGAATGCTCCTATCGCAGCCCCGAAGGTATTGACTGAATAGAGTATGGCAATATGACTCGAGATACTTTTGCGCGCTTCTTTGGCAAGAATAGGAAGAGTAAGTCCCATTAAAAAGGTGGGGAGTAAAAGCAGCAGGAATACAAGGGCCATTCTCAGATATAGATCGCCGACCAGAATGCTTTCATAAAGCCAGTCGTAAAAGATACACTTGCTGAAAAAACCGAACAGGGAGATCAGCAGTTCGGCGCCGGCGAAAACCAGAAGGGATGTACGTTCATTCAGCTTCGATGACAGCACTCCTCCGAAAAGGTTTCCCAAGCCAAGACCCAGCATGAAGCAGGAAACAATCAATGAAACGCTGATGGTGTCTGAGCCTGTGAACAGTGTTAGTATCCTTTCCCATACCACCTGGTAGCAAAGCGCGGCAAAGCCTGAAAGAAAAAAGAGCAGGTAAATCAATAGTAAATTTCGTTGACGCATGGCTGCTGAATTTAAATTTTAGAAGCGGCCGCAAAACGATCTTTCCCATGCAGATCACGGATTATCCGGATATTTATATACTTATTTTTTTCAAACAGAGCTTTGATTTGCTCTCCATAGCGTTCGTTGATTTCAAAATAACATGTTCCTCCGGGTTTAAGGTACTTGTTTCCGAACTCAGCAATGGTTCTGTAGAATAATAGAGGGTCTTCGTCTCGCACGAATAAGGCAGTCTCAGGCTCATAGTTCAGTACATTCGGATGCATGAGGGTCTTTTCAGAATCTGTCACATAAGGCGGGTTGCTGACTATGATGTTAAAGGACATTCCCTGGAACGTATTTTTATCATAATTTCTGATATCCGATTCTATCAGAACTGCTTCAGCCCCCAGTTCTCTGGCATTTTGCCCGGCCACAGCCAGCGCTTCCTTGCTGATGTCCAGCGCAAATACGCTGGCGCCTGGAATTTCTTTTTTCAGGCTTACAGCGATGCAACCGCTTCCTGTTCCTATATCGAGCACAGACGAGTTTTTAATTTTTCTGTTCTCTTGCACGATCAGATCGACCAATTCTTCGGTTTCCGGTCTGGGTATGAGTACGTGTCTGCTGACTTTAAATTTTCTTCCGTAAAATTCCGTATGACCAAGGATGTATTGAATGGGCTCGGCCTTATTAAGTCGATTTATGATATCTTTGATCTTGTCCGGATAGATCTCTGCGACTTTTTTGTCAAGCATCAGATCCGTTTTCGTAATTCCGAACAAATCTTCCAGGATCAGGTAAGCAATATTGAATCTTTCCTGATCTTCATACATCGTGATGGACGAAGCGATTTCGCGATGAAGAGTTTTTGAAGAATATCCGGAGTTCAAGCCAGTTTGTTATTTTTGTAGAGTACTAAATTATGAAAAATTGACTACCGACGAGCTATATATCCAAAGAACCTTTGATCTGGCTGATCTCGGAAGGGGAAAGGTGAGTCCTAATCCTCTGGTCGGCTGCGTTATCGTAAAGGACGGGAAAGTGATCGGGGAGGGATATCACCGTAAATACGGAGAATCCCACGCAGAAGTGAATGCCATCAATTCGGTGCCGGATAAGGAGGATCTCAAAGGAGCGATACTATACGTCAACCTCGAGCCCTGTGCTCATCATGGAAATACGCCACCCTGTGCAAACCTGATTATACAGTATCCGTTCAGGAAAGTGGTGATCAGTAATTCAGACCCAAACCCTCTGGTGCAGGGAAAAGGGATTGAAATCATCCGGTCCGCAGGGATAGAAGTGGTAAAGGGTGTGATGGAGGCTCAGGGTCTGGAATTCAATCGCCGTTTTTTTACCTTCATGGAAAAGAAAAGGCCCTATGTCATCCTGAAGTGGGCTGAAACCAGCGATGGCTTTATCGCGAAAGAAGATTATACCAGCAAATGGATCAGCAATGAATTCTCAAGAAAGATCGTTCATAAATGGAGGGCTGAAGAAGACGCGGTCATGATCGGGAAAAATACTGCCAGCTATGATAACCCGAGACTTAACGTACGCGACTGGTCGGGCGAGGATCCGCTCCGGATCGTGATCGATAAAAATCTCCAGCTTCCTCAAACACTTGATCTTTTCGATCCTGCAAAAAGAACGCTTTGCTATAATTTCATCCGTCAGAAGCAGGTAGATCAGCTGGAATATGTAAAAATTGACCCCTCCAGGAAAATCGTGGAATCCATACTCGAAGATCTGTACCGCAGAAAGGTCCAGTCCCTTATTGTCGAAGGAGGTACTCAGCTGTTTCAAAGTTTTATTGATCTGAATGCCTGGGACGAGATACGGGCGTTTAAATGTGAAAAGGAATTTAAAACAGGCATTAAACGCCCGGAATTCTATGGAACGCTTGTTACGATCGACGATATGATGGGTGACAGGCTTTCTACGTATAAAAGAACATGATCCTTTCCCGAATAGCTCTACTATCGGATTTCTCTAACATTTCAGTTTTTAAAGAGTTATATTGATTGTCGATCCCGATAAAGGTCACCGGCAGATGCTTTCGGCATTATTTTTCATTTTTCAATGCATTCTATATTAAAATCATATTTAAAGAGATTAACAAATCTGAGCGGGAATAACCGTTCATTGCTGCTGCTTCGTCATTCGGCTGAACAGGATATATCCCTGCACGCTTTTGATCACCTTTTGAAGGGCGGAGCATTTCAGATTATTGAATCCCTCATCGCCCGCAATGAGCAGATACCTCTATGCAAAGTGCATGATCCCAGAAACGAAAGCGTGAACGAGATCAGCAAGCGATTAAATAAAATTCTCAGAAGGGATAAATTTATTTTTGAAGAACGCGGGTCAAGGGATCTTTATGTTGGCTGGCCTTTTGTAAGAGGGAAATTTTCGGAAGGCACTCCGGTGAGATGCCCTCTGTTGTTTTTTCCAGTGAGGATGGAAGTTCAGGATCAGGAATGGAAACTGCTGCCCAGAGAAGGAGTCAATATATCCTTTAATAAAAGTTTTCTGCTGGCTTATTCCTACTTCAACGGTATAAAGCTGGATGATGATTTCATAGAATCCGGTTTTGAAGAGGCAGACAGGGATAGTCAGATTTTCCGGACTGTGGTTTACCAGATGCTGAAAGAAAGTCCGGTAAATATCAATTTTAACCAGGAGATCTTCGTCAACAAAGTCAGCCCTTTCGAAATCTTCAAAAAGCAGGACTATCAGCAGAAATATAAGAACGGGGAGCTGATGCTTTACCCGGAGGCGGTGCTGGGCATATTCCCTCAGGCCGGTTCATCGCTGGTTCCTGATTATGAAGAGCTGATCAAAGACAATTCCTTCAGCGATCTGGAAGATTTTTTTATTTCCCGTTCGGATCCCGGAGATCTGGAAGGTATGAAGAATCCTTCATTCTCCTTTATTCCAAAGATTAAGGAAGAGCAGACTTTTACTCCCTATAAGCTTGACGCTTCCCAGGAAAACGCGATCAAGGCATTGAAGAAAGGGAATTCACTGGTTGTACAAGGTCCTCCCGGAACCGGTAAGTCACAGCTGATATGCAACGTAATAGCTGATTATATCGCCCGGGGTAAGAAAGTATTGATGGTTTGTCAGAAAAGAGCGGCGCTGGATGTTGTATTCGAAAGACTCAAAGAAAAAGGGCTGGACGATTTTACGGCTCTCGTGCATGATTTCCGCAACGACCGCAAAAATATTTACCAGCACCTGAACGAACAGGTCGAAAGGCTGGATGAATATAAATCAAGGAATAACAATCTCGACAGCATAAATCTGGAGCGAAGCTTTGTTCAGGCTTCTCGTGAAATTGATCAGATATCGGAAGAGCTGGAAGAATTTCGTCAGGCCTTGTTTGATGAATCGCATTGCGGTATTTCCGTTAAGGAATTGTACCTGATCAGTAATCCTGAGCATCCTTACGTGAACCTGAAGCAGGAATTTAAATTCTTCAAAGCGGAAGGCATCGAAAAATTTTCCAGAATTATCCGGAGCTACATTCCTTATTCCCAGAAATTCGACCGCAGCGATTATATCTGGAACGACCGGGTTTCCTTTAAGGATATGAATGCGGGGGATCTTAAAAGGCTCAATCATTACCTGGATCACATTCCCTTTTTTCAGGCACAGGTATCGGAAATGATCCGCGAGAAAATGTCGGCCTCCCTGGACATGGAAGATTTTGAATGGTACCTGGAACGGGAAGAGAAGATCAAGCAGATGATCTACCTGCTCGA
>JBJMLY010000148.1:0-3531 GCA_045805025.1 Cytophagaceae bacterium
TGCAGGAGGAGTGCTATGGAATACCAGCGGAGCAGGTACTTATACTCCTTCCAATACTTCTCTTATAGCAAGTTATAATCCAACGGCTGCCGATGTAGCAGCAGGCGCTGTAAATCTTAGCATTACCACTACTTCAAATGGCTTGTGCAAAGCAGTCAGCGATTTTGTAACGATCACTCTTATTCCTGCGCCGACTGCTGCAGTCGATGCCGGGTTTGATCAGACCATATGCGCCGATGTTACTGCAGCAAATCTGAACGGTAAAATTCAGAACGCAGGAGGAGGGGTATGGTCCTCAAACGGAACCGGTACCTTTGTACCTAATGCATCTACGCTGAATGCAACCTATCAGCTGTCTGCCGCTGATCGTGCCCTGGCGAGCGTAACACTTACACTCACGACAACAGGTAATGGTCCTTGCGCAGCAGTGAGCGATCAGCTGGTAATTACCATTTCTTCAAGACCCAGTGTCGCTGCGGGTGCAGACCAATCTCTTTGCGCCGATGTAAACAGCATAGCCATAAACGGAACTGTAACAGTTGCCACAGGCGGAATATGGACCAGCGGCGGTACAGGTACATTCACGCCCAATGCGGCAACGCTCACGGCGAGTTATATTCCTTCTGCCCAGGATATCACCGCAGGAAAAGTGGGACTTACGCTGACTTCCACAGGCAACGGAACATGTAATGCCAAATCGGACGATCTGCTCATTACCTTTAGCGCTAAGCCAACAGCCAATGCCGGTATTGACCAGACAGTTTGCGCCGACATCACCAGTCTTAAAATCACCGGTTCTGTCACAGCGGCTACCGGAGGTACATGGGTGAGCACCGGATCCGGAACATTTACACCGAATGCCAATGCGCTAATCATCACTTATACTCCGAGTGCAGCCGATAAGAATGCCGGACGGGTCAATCTGACTTTGAGCACTACCGGCATGAGTAATGGCTGTAATGCTGTACAGGATCAGATGAGCATTACCCTTACCCCCACACCAACTGTGAATGCCGGACCGGATAAAACAGTCTGCGCTGACATTGGCTCAAGCGCCCTTAGCGGTTCTGTAACGGTTGCATCAGGTGGAATATGGACGACAACCGGAAGCGGAGTATTTAGTCTTTCTTCGTCTTCGCTGGCCGCAAGTTATGCTCCTTCACAAGCCGATAAAGCGTTGGGAAGTGTAAAGCTGATACTGACAAGCTCCGGTAATGGAACATGCAATGCGGTAAAGGATACCATGATCATGACCATTCTGCCTAAGCCTGTCGTAACGGTAGGTTCTGTTTCAAATTGCGTGTTTACTTCGGGTGCTGCTCTCAGTGGGGTAGTGACCAATGCTTCAGGAGGCCAGTGGAGCACTTCCGGAAGCGGTTTATTCTCTCCGAATGAGTTCGCCTTGAATGCGAGCTATTTTCCTAGCGCTGCAGATATTGCATCAGGTAAAGCAACGCTGACACTTACAAGTACCGGTAACGGAACCTGTAATCCGGTGAGCGCATCCACCAATGTAATTATCAGTCCGCTGCCCCTGGCCAATGCCGGTTCAGACCAGTTTGTATGCAGAAACGGCAGTACAGTTTTAAGTGCACAGACTTCGTCCAATGTTACCTATCTGTGGAAAACGTTAAGCGGAACATCCATTGTTGCGAGTCAGTTTGCCAATGTTACCATTACAAAGGATACAAATTTTGTATTGACTGTGACGGATAAAAAAGGATGTTTTTCATCCGATACGATTGCGGTGCAGGCCATTGATCAGCCCAGCTTCGGCTTACCCGCCCAGCATTGCCTTACAGACAGTACAGTGCTTCATGCCTTGGTAAGCGGCAGCTACCCGAATGGAATTTATACATGGTACAAGAGCAATATCCTGATCCCGAATCAGAACGATTCTACATTAAAAGTCAGATCGTCCGGAACATACTCTGTTATCTATACCGTAGGAAGCTGTGCGACATCTCCGAAGAGCACAGTTGTTACCGATCCATTGCTGCTGATCACCAACAGAAAGCAAGTGGTATGTACCGGAAGCACGGTAAGTCTGGCTACGACAACTGTACCGTCAGCCCCGGCGGGTACTACATTTGACTGGAAACTTAGCAATACAAGCATAGCAAACAGCAATCCTTCTTCGATCTCAGCCCTTGTGGATACCAATGTTTATAAGGTAACTGTGACGGATAATCTGGGATGTATTTCTTACGACAGCATTAAGGTAATAGGAATTCCGAAACCCGATCCTATGCTGAAGGATTCCACAACCTGTGCGGGAGGTAATATACCTTTAAACGGCAAGCCTGCTAATATCAGCAATGTGGACAGCCTGTTCCCTGCTTACCAATGGACCAAGAATGGCACTTCTTTATCCACAGACTCGTCGATCATAGTAAATGCATCCGGAAGATATATCGTATCGATCACTATAGGATCCTGCAGTAATCAGGATACTTCCGATATTAATTTTAATCCGGTGCCTTCGCGCATCAATCCTAATATGATGGGATTCTGCAGCGAAACAGATTCGGTGATATTAAATGCCGGAAATCCCGGAGCCAGGTATTTGTGGTCGGTACCAACTGCTGATACCACCCGTTTTATTACGGTATCATCCGCAGGAATTTACCATGTGAAGATTACGAATTCATTCCTGTGCTCTATTGACGATAGCGTTACGGTAAAAGATGTTTGTCCGCCACGTTTGTTTATGCCTGAAGGCTTCTGGCCTGTGGGGGACCCTTCTCTTGCAGATACCACAACCGGTCGCGGCAAAGATGCTTTCTTTGGAATTTTCGGAGCTCATATTTCCAATGAGAATTTCGATCTGAGCGTATTCAATCGCTGGGGTGAACTGATCTTCCATACAACCGATAAAAATGAAACCTGGGATGGAAAATATAAGGGCGATCTGATACCAACAGGGGTTTACCCATGGACGGTCAAATATCAGGGTGATTCGGAAGAGTTCAAGGGACCTTATAAACTGGAGGGAAGGGTAGTGCTTTTCAGATAAATTCGTTAAAAAACGATGATTTTTGAGGTCTCTGTAGTAATATAGAGACCTTTTTTATTGCCTTTTTCGAAGGCTGAAAAGAGAATATGTGCGTAATTTCTTCAAACTAGGCCATTTAACTGGTTTGGGGCTTAAATTGTTACAACCTTAAAAAGTAGAATACGTTAATAATATAGTGCAATTGTGTCTTTAAGACCAACATTCAACCATGAATAACCTATACCAGAACAAAGGAAAGTTTTTACTCTTTATCCTTTTCCTCATTTCCCCATTTTATTCTTATTCCACACACATTGTGGGGGGAACTCTTACCTATACTCACCTGGGTGGTTCCAGTTACCGGATTACACTGAAGCTTTATCGTGACTGCTCTGGTATTGCTTTGCCCACCGATGTAGACATTACAGTTCTGCAACCTGACGGATCTCAGTTTGTACCAAGCAGGGATATTAACATTCCTCTCACCAGTAAATCATTTGTTCCGGCTTTCGTCGACACCTGCGTGATACAGCCCA
>JBJMLY010000149.1:0-4552 GCA_045805025.1 Cytophagaceae bacterium
ATCCATAGGTGGACAAACAAATTCCCCATAGTATTGTCAATAGAGTGTGTCGCATAGGATTGAAGTGGTTATAAGTTTCTGTATATATATATTCCAACGACAAAGCCGGCTCATCGCCGGCTTTGTTTAAAATTTATAATTCAACATTTAAAATTCCAGAAGGGCTATTCCGCCGGTATCAGGTTCATTTCTACCCTTCGGTTCATCTTTCTTCCTTCTTCGGTATCGTTGCTGGCTTTCGGCTGTGTTTCCCCGAATCCTTCGGTCGTTATTCTTTCGGGGCCTACGCCTTTGCCTCCCAGGTATCTTTTCACCGACTCAGCTCTGCGTCTTGACAGATCAAGGTTGGCGGCATCGTCTCCTACGTTATCGGTATGTCCGGCCAGGTGAAGTTTGGTCTTCGGATTGTTCTTCATTACTTTTGCCAGACCGTCCAGTGAAGCATAAGACGTAGATATGATCACATCTTTATTGGTTTCGAACAGCAGGTTCTCAAATGCTTTCTGCAGAGCGGCTTTTTCTTCCGGTTTCATTTCCGGACAACCCTTATTGCTTTTCGGACCCGGTGTCTTCGGACATAGATCGTGGTAATCGTCGGTGCCGTCCTGATCGGTATCGATGAATGGAGGAGGGCAGCCTTTATAACGGAGTACGCCCGGTTCTTTCGGACAAGCATCTTCGCTGTCCTTGATGCCATCGCCGTCCGTATCAGGACAACCATGGAAGGCGACTACGCCGAATACATTCGGGCAAGCATCAACGTTGTCCATGATACCATCCTTATCGCGGTCTCCCCATGGGCAGCCGTGATTTTCCCTCGGGCCTTTTTCATTTTTACAAGAATCTTCGTAGTCGAATATTCCATCGAAGTCTGCATCATAAGGGCAGCCGAAAGGGGTGACAGGCTCGCCTTTGGGTGTATGGATGCATTTGTCGCGTCCATCAGGCACTCCGTCACCATCGGAGTCACGGTCGGTCCAGTGAATGGTATATGGGTCTCCTTTTTTGTTGCCGCTTTTTGCTTTCTTGGCAATCTTCTTCGATTGCTTGGGATTTTGTGCAAAGGATCCGTGAATGCCGGATACCATAAGCGTCAGAATGGTAAGAATGCAGATTAAGTATCTCACAATAGTAATTTTTAGGTTAGGTTAGGCTAATATAATAATTAAATACGATTTCAAAAGTCAAAACGATACAGTTTATAAGCTATAATTGCGTCAGAGACTTCTCCAAAGCTTTGATTTTTGCTTCTGCGTCGGCCTTTTTCTGTTTTTCGAGTTCCAATACTTTGGCAGGCGCTCCGCTGACAAAGCGCTCGTTGCTCAGTTTCTTTTCGACGGAAAGCAGGAAGCCTTTCGTATATTCCAGTTCTTTCTGCATGTTTTCTTTTTCTTTGGCAGGATCAATTTCGCCCTTAAGCGGGACAAAGAATTCATCCGCTTTTACGATAAAACCGGCAGCTCCTTCCGTTTCACCACTGTTGTAGCTGATCTGATCAATAGCCGCCAGCTTTTTAAGGATGTTTTCAAACCGGAGGTAGAGTTCTTTATTCTTTGTTTTCACGATCAGGTTCAGAGGAACGTGCTTTACGATCTGTTTGGCATTTCTGATGTTCCTGATATTGGTGATTACCTCAAGGATCATATCGCCATCCGCCATGATTTTTTCGTCCTGCCTTCCGGCTTTTGGCCACGAAGCGACGAGGATACAATCTTTGGCTGACCGTTCCTTAATCTCATGCCAGATTTCTTCGGTGATAAAGGGCATAAAAGGATGAACCAGTTTCATCAGCTTTTCAATGATGGCGATGGTGGCTTCGTAAGTGGGCTTATCGATCGGCTGCTCGAATCCGGGTTTAATCATCTCCAGGTACCAGGAGCAGAAGTCGTCCCACACAAGCTTGTACACGCTCATCAGCGCATCGGAAAGCCGGTATTTTTTATAATGATCTTCGATTTCAATAAGAGTGGCGTTGAACCGCGCTTCAAACCATTCGATCGCTGTTCTGTTGTCTTTGCCATCCGCTTCCTCATCGATATTCCATCCCTTCACGAGGCGGAAGGCATTCCAGATCTTGTTGCTGAAGTTTCTTCCCTGGGCGCAGAGCTTTTCATCAAACAACAGATCGTTTCCTGCAGGTGAACTGAGCAGCATTCCTACCCGCACGCCATCGGCCCCATGCTTTTCGATCAGGTCCAGTGGGTCGGGTGAATTTCCGAGCTGCTTGGACATTTTTCTTCCCTGGGGGTCGCGTACGATACCTGTCAGATAAACATTCTTAAATGGCATGGCACCTCTGAATTCATAGCCCGCCATGATCATTCTGGCTACCCAGAAGAACAAGATCTCCGGCGCCGTTACCAAGTCGTCGGTAGGGTAGTAGTACTTAATGTCTTTGTTGTTTGGATTTTTAAATCCGTCAAACACCGAAATCGGCCAGAGCCATGAAGAGAACCAGGTGTCCAGTACATCTTCATCCTGCTTAAGATCTTCAATTTTGAGTTTTGCTTGTCCCGCAGGGGAGTTTTGAATTTTGAGTTTTGCAAGAGCTTCTTCCACTGTTCTTGCCACTACAAATGTTCCATCGGGCAGGTAGTAAGCTGGAATTCTTTGCCCCCACCATAGCTGTCTGGAGATACACCAGTCCTTTATATTTTCAATCCAGTGCCTGTAGGTATTCTTGAATTTAGAAGGGTACAGCGCAATTTCGTCGCTCATAACCGCATCCAGCACCTGAGGATTTTTTTGCATGTATTTCTTCATGTCCACAAACCATTGGGCGGAGAGGCGAGGCTCAATCACGGCATCAGTCCTTTCTGAGTAGCCGACGTTATTTTTGATATCTTCGGTCTTTTCAAGCAGTCCGGCTTCTTCCAGGTCTTTTGCTACTTTCTTGCGTGCGGCAAAGCGGTCCATGCCTTTATAGGAAAGGCCGTGCGCATTCAGGATACCTTCCTCTGTAAAGATATCGATTACCTCCAGCTTATGTTTTTGTCCGAGGTTATAGTCGTTCACATCGTGGGCCGGTGTAACCTTAAGGCATCCGGTTCCGAATTCCATGTCTACATAGTCGTCAAAGATCAGGGGCACTTCGCGGTTAGCCAGCGGTACGATCACTTTCTTGCCTTTGAGATGTTTGTACCGTTCGTCGTTCGGGTTGACGCAAACGGCTGTATCGCCCAGAATGGTTTCCGGACGGGTTGTGGCAATCCTGATAAAATCTTTTGAGCTGGCTATCTGATATTTTACAAAGTATAGCTTCGAATTCACTTCCTTGTGAATGACTTCTTCGTCGGACAGGGCCGTTTTTCCCTGGGGATCCCAGTTTACCATCCGGAACCCTTTATAGATCAGGCCCTCCTCGTATAATTTTACAAATACCTCGATGACGGCATCCGAAAGGTCGGGTTCCATGGTGAAACGGGTCCTGTCCCAGTCGCATGAAGCACCCAGCTTTTTCAGCTGTTCCAGAATAATGCCTCCATATTTTTCTTTCCATTCCCAGGCATATTTCAGAAATTCTTCGCGGCTGAGCTCCGATTTTTTAATTCCTTTCTCTTTCAGCATGGCCACGACTTTAGCTTCTGTGGCAATGGAAGCATGGTCGGTGCCCGGAACCCAGCAGGTTTCCTTGCCTTCCATACGCGCCTTTCTTACCAGCACATCCTGGATGGTATTATTGAGCATGTGTCCCATGTGAAGAACTCCCGTTACATTGGGCGGGGGAATGACTACGCTGTACTTTTCCTTTTTAGGGTCTGGTGTTGAACCGAAGAATTTATGCTGTAGCCAGTAGGCGTACCATTTTGCTTCTACTTCCTTCGGAATATAGGTTTTATTGATCGTGCTCATGCTCGTTAAAATTGGCACTAAAAATAAGCAAATAAGAGCAAAGCTTAAAGCTTTCGGAGGAAAGTAAAAGGACAGGAATTTATGAATCTTATAAAAATATATTCAGAAGCAGGATTAAGAAAAATGGGAAAACATAAGGCCTTAAGGCTTTGGCTTACAGCCTTATGGTTTCAGATTATCCTCTCAGCTTTCCGAAAATAAAAATGATAAGCCCGATGACAATGGCTACTCCGACAATACCTACCCACATGCCGGCCTTGAATATGTCTCCGATAACTTCGCAGCTTGACATAGTAATGCCCAGAAGCAGCAATGAATAGTACAAGTAAAGATTTTTCATAAAAGTATGCGTTGGTTTGTTGTATGAAAACACGGCTTAAGTTTGAAATGTTATAAGGATGGCCGAAAATCGCTGGTGGAAACGATGAAATATTTCACTCTTTTGTATATTTGCCAAATGGATGGGCTCCAGACCCATAAGATGTTTTAGGTCTTCATGATTAAATTAAATTCTGTTTTACTGGTAGATGATGATGTAATTAATAATTTCATCAATGCACGCCTTATTAAAAAGGCGGAGATGGCACAAGACCTCCATATTTCCACAAATGGTAAGGAAGCCATCAGCCATTTAACCGAAAAGCTGGAAAAGAATGAGCTTTGTCCGGAGCTCATTCTTCTTGATATCAATATGCCCGTA
>JBJMLY010000150.1:0-6092 GCA_045805025.1 Cytophagaceae bacterium
AAAGATGGAGATGGGTACCCGAACGTCTCAGCGATCAGTACATTATGGTCAATATACCCGAATATATTCTCCACGTTTACGAAAAGAATAAGGAAGTCTGGAATATGCGGGTTATTGTGGGCAAGAAGGCAAGCGAGACCCCGATCTTTAATGATGAGCTCGAATACGTGGTAGTCAATCCTAACTGGAATGTTCCCAAGGATATCGCCGTTAAGGAAATTCTTCCCCTCATGCAGAAAGACTCGACGTATCTGAAAAGGCAGAGAATGGAAATATTTGTAGGAGAATCATCTAAGAATGCCGTAAACCCGGATAGCGTTGATTGGAAAAATGTAAACCCCCAGAATTTTAATTATCGCTTTCGCCAGACCCCGGGCAGCGACAATGCTTTAGGCATGATCAAATTCCTGTTCCCCAATGAGTATGATGTATACCTGCACGATACACCTACGCACAGCCTTTTTGAGAAATCAGAACGAGGCTTCAGTCATGGCTGCATAAGAATTCAGGACCCGATGAAAATGGCGGATTACCTTCTGAAATCAGACCCGGACTGGGACCGCGAAAAAATAGAGAAGGCTATTAAATCAAAGGAAGAAAAGTATATACCGCTGCAGAAAAAAGTCCCTGTCTACATTCTTTACTTCACGGCATGGATCGACTCACAGGGCGTAGCTCATTTCCACAAAGACATTTACGGACACGACAAGAAGCTTGAGAAGGAGTTGTTTAATACCAAATAGCAACTAACAAATTCCAAAAGCCAACTTTCAAAATACAACTCACAAAAATGAAAGGCTATCCCAATGTCAACTTTTGGGCTTTGATTTTTGAGATTTCCACTAAATTATCTGCCATTCTGTCATATTTCCTATAAAATAATTATCTTTGTAGTCCGACTACAAGAATTATGAAGCAGATTATTAAAGATATTGGGATTTTACCATCTGAGGAGGAGAAAATTGCCTGCGAAATCCCCAAGATATCGGCGGAACAGAATACCGGAAAAAAACGAAAATTATACATAGAGAGCTATGGCTGTCAGATGAATTATTCCGACAGTGAAATTGTCACAGCCATTATGCACGAAAATGGCTTCGATACCACCTCGAACCTTGAAAAAGCGGATGTAATTTTCCTCAACACCTGCTCCATCCGTGAAAATGCAGAAGTGAAAGTCAGAAATAAACTGGCTCAGTTCAATGTCATGAAAAGGAACAATCCTTCACTCACCATCGGAGTGCTGGGTTGCATGGCAGAACGTTTGAAGTCAAAATTTCTGGAAGAAGAGAAAATTGTGGACCTGGTCGCCGGGCCCGACTCCTACCGCGATCTCCCAAAGCTGATCAATGAGGTTGACGGAGGCAGCAAAGCCGTCAATGTATTCCTATCGAGGGAAGAAACCTATGCGGATATTAGTCCGGTAAGATTGAATTCTAATGGCGTTACGGCTTTTATCTCGATCATGAGAGGCTGCGATAATATGTGCTCTTTCTGCGTCGTGCCATACACCCGCGGCCGCGAGCGAAGCCGCGACATGCATTCGATCCTGCAGGAAGCCAGAGACCTGATCAAAGCAGGCTATAAGGAAGTAACCCTGCTCGGACAAAACGTAGACTCCTACAAATGGGAATCGGAAGATGGGACGCAGAAGGTGAACTTTGCCCAGCTGCTGGAGAAAGTAGCTTTGATCAGTCCGGAACTGAGAGTGAGATTTTCCACTTCTCACCCTAAAGATATTACCGACGAAGTACTGTATACGATTAAAAAATATGAGAACATCTGTAATTACATTCACCTGCCGGCACAGAGTGGCAATTCCCGGATACTGGAGCTGATGAACCGGACCTACGACCGCGCATGGTACATGCAAAGAATCGAAGCAATATGGAGAATTATCGGTCATGATTGCGGGATCTCCACCGATATGATCTTAGGCTTCTGCGGCGAAACAGAAGAAGAGCACCAGGATACGCTTTCGCTGATGAAGTTTGCCCGCTATCATTTTGCCTACATGTTTACCTACAGCGAAAGACCAGGAACACCCGCCCATAAAAAACTAAAAGACGACGTTCCGGAAGATGTTAAACTCAGAAGGCTGAACGAGGTTATAGATCTGCAGGGAGAACTTTCACGTGAGCGGAATAAGGAAGAGATTAATAAGATCCATGTAGTGCTTGTTGAAGGCGATTCCAAAAAATCGGGAGAGCAGGTCAAAGGACGAAATACACAGAATACTACAGTCGTGTTTCCCAAAAAGCATTACAAAGCCGGCGATTATGTCAGAGTACTGATTACCGGCTGTTCAAGAGGCACACTATTTGGGGAAGCCCTTGATGATTAATTAGTAACAGTTCGGAATTTCAGAACTATTGGACGATTAAACAGCATGAATAGTAATTCAGAAATACAAAGCTTAAAGCAGAAGTTCGGTATCATAGGCAATTCGCCCGCACTGAACCATGCCATACAGGTAGCCAGTCAGGTGGCCCCTACCGACATGACCGTACTGATAACGGGGGAAAGCGGCAGCGGTAAGGAATCATTCTCCAAGATCATTCATTCGGGAAGCGCCAGAAAGCATGGGCAATTTATCGCCATCAATTGCGGAGCTATTCCTGAAGGCACGATAGATTCCGAGCTATTCGGACATGAAAAGGGATCTTTTACCGGGGCACACGAAGCACGTAAAGGTTATTTTGAAGTGACGAACGGAGGCACCATATTCCTCGATGAAATCGGAGAAATGCCGTTGGGCACGCAGGCACGTCTGCTGCGCGTGCTTGAGAATGGAGAATTCATCCGCGTAGGATCTTCGAAAGTGCAGAAGACGGATGTGAGGGTCATTGCAGCCACCAACCGGGAGCTTTATAACGAAGTTCAGAAAGGGAAATTCAGGGAAGACCTTTATTACCGTTTAAATACCGTGCCCATTTTTGTCCCTCCTCTAAGAGACAGAGGCACCGATATAGAGCTTATCTTCCGGAAGTTTGCTTCGGATTTTGCCGATAAATACCGGATGCAGCCTTTAAAACTGACTGAAGAAGCCAAAGAAACCCTGATTAAATACAGGTTTCCAGGAAACATTCGTCAGCTGAAAAATATTGTGGAACAGATTTCCGTGCTTGAGACAGAAAGAGAGATCAGCAATGCCACGCTGCTGAAGTACCTGCCGCAGACCACTACCCTGCCGGCACTTGTAAAAGACAAAGCAGGTGCCAGCGAGGAATTTTCAGAAAGAGATCTGCTTTATAAAATTCTGTTCGACATGAAGAAAGATATGACCGAACTAAAAAAGCTGGTTTTCGAACTACTGAAGCATGAGAGCTACGGCAGTCAGATGCTGCAGGACCATCGTGATCTTTTTAATAATGTCAGCAGCGAGCCGGTAGCAGACAATACCTATCTGCTGAAGCCTATGCAAAAAGATACCAAGGAGCCAATTCCTCTTGAAAAGATTGAAGACATTTCACATGAATCGGCAGAAGAGTCCCTTTCACTCGAACACCAGGAAAAAGAAATGATCATGAAAGCGCTTAAAAAGAACAACAATAAAAGAAAATACGCAGCCCAGGATCTTGGAATTTCTGAACGAACACTTTACAGGAAGATCAAGGAATATGAGATTGAAGAATAAGCAAGTGCAAATTTCAATAAAAATATCGAGGTGATAAAAACTCAAAATTCCCGCAAGGGACAAGCAAAATTCAAAATTCAAAATTTAATTTTGCTATGGTGTCTGGTCATAGCTGCGGGAAGTTGCATTTATAAATTGAACCCAGGCAGTACAGGTCAAGCAAAGACGCTGTTTGTTAAAAATTTCCCGAACGAAGGGGGTGGCGGACCTTCAAGCCTTGGACAGAATTTCACCGAAAAGCTTCGTAGCTATTACCAGCAAAACTCAAGACTTACTCTGATACGGGATGACAATGCCGATTGGGTACTTGAAGGAAGGATCGTCAGATATGCACTTTCTCCCGTTGCTCCTACTTCCATCGGAACGAATCCTACGGGTGCTTCGGCACAAAACCGTCTTACCATTCGGGTTGAAGTTACCTTCATCAATAAGAAATACAACGACGATACAAAAAGTACTGAAGTAGCTCCTTTTGAAAATATGGGCTTCGAATTCTTTCAGGACTTTCCTCAGACCCAATCCCTATCACAGGTGGAAGGTCAGCTGATAGACACCATTCTGGATCAGATCGTTCTGGACATTTATACAAAAACAACATCAAACTGGTAACTTGAATAAGCAGACCTTTTTAGCGATCGTGAAAGACCCCACTAAAATCGGGGCCCAGGATATTGCCGGCCTCGAAGAACTGGTGAGCAATTTCCCATTCTGCCAGACCGCACACCTGCTTATTGCCAAAGGTGCCCGCGACTATGGAAGCATGCATGCCGAGCAAAAGCTGAAGAAAGCGGCCGCCTATAGCCTGAACAGAAGGAAGCTAAAAGAATTTATTCAGAGAACGGCCGACACCTTACAAAGCAAAGTGACCGTAAGCCAGGTAAAGCCCGATGTCCTTCCTACCGTTGACCAGATCATTGTAGAACAAAAAACGGAAGCGAAGCAGGAAAAAAGAAGGTACGAGGAAATCGAAGAGAACCTGAAGCTGATCGAGTTCTTCCGGACGGAGGCCAAGAAGCCAGGTCCGGAGCCGGAAGCTCTGATTGAAAAAGAACCCGTGTCGGAACCAAAAACTGAAGAAAGAAAACAAGAGGTTGATCTGTTTGAAGAACAGGAACCTGTAATTGTAGAGACGCAGCTGACTAAGCCTGACGAATCTATGCCTGCTATTCAACTGGAAGAAACGGAACCCCAGCATTTTATTTATTCCAGCAGGCTTGAAGACGTGTTCTTACAGGAGCTTGAAATCGATTCCGTGCATCATAAATCGGATGCTGATATTTTGCTGGATTACCTGGATTATATCCATGAAAACAAACTGGGAAAAATGCGTGATAAAAAGAAACAGCAGGAAATTATTGAAAAATTCATTCATGCCGACCCAGTTATCCCGACCCTGAAACCCGATGCTTTGCCTCAAAACCAGGAAGATCTGGCTTCCGAAAGCAGCCGTATCAGCAAGAATCCCGTATCGGAAACTTTTGCCAAAATTCTGCTCCTGCAAGGCAGAAAAGACAAGGCTATAGAGATTTATGAGCAGCTGATGTTGAAATTTCCGGAAAAAAAGTCTTACTTTGCAGCTGAAATTGACAAATTAAAAAAATAACAATGATCGTATTTCTGATTGTACTCATTATTCTGACTTGCGCTTTACTGGTGCTGGTTGTTCTTGCACAAAATCCAAAAGGCGGCGGACTTGCCAGCAACTTCGGGGGCGCAGGCTCTTCACAACTGATGGGCGTTAAGAAAACAGGCGACCTGCTTGAAAGACTTACCTGGGGATTCGCCATCGCGCTGATCGTTTTTTCATTATCGGTCACTTTATTGTTGAAACCGGCAGAACAGGTTACACCGGATGAAAACGACCCTGCTGCTACCGAACAGCCTGCTAACGAATAATAACTAATAAAATAAATCCATAAAAAAAGTCCTCCGGAATTCCGGAGGACTTTTTTTATGCCTATGTCCTAAATTTTACCTCAACTCATTCTCCCGCATAAATATGCTTTACCAGAAGCCTTTTGGCGATCGGCAGAAGCGTTTCCTGAAAAGGACAGTCTACTTTGCTGTCCACCAGGAAAGTAGCAGGGTTTGGCATTTTACGGTATCTTTTAATCAGGTCAATTTTAATCGATTCGAAAGTCCCGAATACGCTTTTGGAAATGGTCTCCAGAAAATTGGTGTGCACTCCCCTGTACTTCTCTTCGGCATTCTGAAAAATGGTAAGCTGATACTCGTAAATCTGCGTTTCGCTTCTGCCCGCTTTATAAATGAAGAGGTAGCCTTCATCCGGATATAAAGGAGATACGCCAACCGGGGAGATCGTGAGCTTGTCTTCGACAAAATCATACAGATCTTTCCCTTCCATCAGATGCTCTTTAAGCCTGGGCAGCGCATACAATAATATCTCTTCGATATCCTGCATCATCTTATCGTCGTTGATGATCTCATCATAAAT
>JBJMLY010000151.1:0-7219 GCA_045805025.1 Cytophagaceae bacterium
CATCAGGATGACAATTATATGGGCTTGAATGCACTGGAAACCGTGCTGATAGCAAATAAAATCAACGATTGACAATTAGCAAATATTCATTGCCAACTGTCAATTGCCACCTATTATGTGGATAACCTTTTAGTCAAAATCCATAGCTTTGCGGCCTTAAAATCAGTCATAATTTTTAAGATTCATGAAAAAGATCAAATCTGCGCTTATCTCTGTCTATTATAAAGACGGTCTGGACTCTCTGGTAAAGTTACTTGGAAAGAATGGGGTTACTATCTACTCTACGGGAGGCACCCAGAAATTCATTGAAGACCTGGGAATAAAGGTCACTGCTGTGGAAGATCTTACCAGCTATCCTTCTATTCTGGGAGGACGCGTTAAAACCCTTCATCCGAAAGTATTCGGCGGCATACTCAACCGCAGGGAGCACAAAGAAGATCAGCAGCAGATCAAACAGTATGAGATCCCTGAAATAGACCTTGTTATCGTAGACCTTTACCCTTTTGAAGAGACACTGGCTTCCGGAGCGGGTCAGGACGAGATTATAGAAAAAATCGACATAGGCGGAATTTCCTTAATCCGTGCTGCTGCCAAGAATTTCAACGATGTCGTGATTCTTTCATCCAGAGAACAATACCCTGTATTGGAAAATATCCTGAAAGAGAAGAACGGAGCTACCGATATCAACGACCGCAGACTCTTCGCAACACAGGCCTTTGATATTTCTTCTCATTATGACGGAGCAATCTTCAATTACTTCAACCGCAGTTCCGGCTTCAAAACCTTTAAGCACAGCGAAAGGCAGAGCCAGGTATTACGGTATGGCGAAAACCCGCATCAGCAAGGCGTCTTCTATGGAAACCTTGATGCCATGTTTGAAAAAATCAATGGCAAAGAGCTTTCCTATAACAACCTGGTCGACATAGATGCCGCTGTAGGATTGATCGACGAATTTACCGATACGACCTTTGCCATTCTGAAGCATAACAACGCCTGCGGCGTGGCAAGTGCAGCCAGCCCTAAGGAGGCTTATCTAACAGCCCTGGCTTCGGATCCCGTCTCTGCCTTCGGAGGTGTCATCATCACCAACCAGGAAGTGGATCTTGCAGCAGCTGAAGAGCTTCATAAATTATTTTTTGAAGTGCTTATAGCCCCATCATACGATCAGAAAGCCCTTGATGTGTTAATGGCCAAAAAGAACAGAATTATTCTGAAGAGAAAGCCGGTGAATCTTCCTGACAAACAATTCAAAACCCTGCTGAACGGAATTATTGAGCAGGATAAGGATCTGAAAACAGAGACAATCGCCGATCTGAAGACCGTCACCAAAAAAGAACCTACCGAAGCGCAGAAAAAAGCCCTGATCTTTGCGGCCAAGGTCTGCAAGCATACCAAATCGAACACCATTATTTTTGCCACCGATAAGCAGATGATCTCCAGCGGAGTGGGACAAACCTCCAGGGTTGACTCCCTGAAGCAGGCCATTGAAAAGGCAAAATCGTTCAACTTCAGCCTGGAAAATTCCGTAATGGCTTCCGACGCTTTCTTCCCCTTCCCCGACTGCGTGGAAATTGCTCATCAGTCAGGCATCAAAGCCGTAATACAGCCGGGAGGCTCGATTAAAGATCAGGATTCTATTGATTTTTGCGACAAAAACGGTATGGCCATGGTATTTACAGGAATCAGACACTTCAAACATTAAAAAAGGGCCTGATTATGCTGTTTATTCAAACAAATTTGTAAATTTCCGCTTATTACTTCATAGTATTTTTTGGATTTAAAATAATCAGAAATGGGCTTATTTGATTTTTTCACCAGCGATATTGCCATAGACCTGGGAACTGCTAATACCTTGATCATTTATAAGGATAAAATTGTCGTCGATGAACCTTCCATCATCGCGCTGGACAAGGTGAGCGGTAAGGTGCTTGCCATAGGCCGCGAGGCTATGCAAATGCACGAAAAGACCCATGAAAACATCAAAACAATCCGGCCTCTGAAAGATGGGGTGATCGCCGACTTCCACGCAGCTGAGCATATGATACGCGGAATGATCAAAATGATCGACGGAGGAAAAAAATTCTTCGGTACCACTTCGCACCGAATGGTGATCTGCATTCCTTCGGGAATCACCGAGGTGGAAAAAAGAGCCGTGCGTGACTCCGCCGAGCATGCGGGAGCAAAAGAAGTATATATGATCCATGAGCCGATCGCTGCAGCAATCGGACTGGGCGTAGACATAGAGCAGCCCATCGGATCCATGATCGTGGATATCGGAGGCGGGACTACCGAAATTGCCGTCATCGCATTGTCGGGAATTGTGTGTGAGCAATCGATTAGAATCGCAGGTGATGTCTTTAACAAAGACATTCTTGATTACATGAGAAGACAGCATAACCTGCTGATCGGAGAAAGATCGGCAGAGCGTGTAAAAATCGAAGTCGGCTCTGCGCTTACCGAGCTCGACAATCCGCCCGATGATTATGAAATCAGAGGAAGAGATTTGATGACAGGGATTCCTAAGGTGATCAAGGTTTCTTATTCCGAAATTGCATTTGCACTGGATAAATCCGTTTCAAAAATAGAAGAGGCTGTTCTGAAAGCCCTGGAGATTGCTCCTCCCGAGCTATCGGCTGATATTTATGACAATGGTATTCACCTAACCGGCGGAGGCGCCCTGCTCAGAGGACTCGACAAAAGACTGGCGCTGAAAACGAAGCTTCCTATTCACGTGGCAGAAGATCCGCTTCGTGCCGTGGTAAGAGGTACCGGACTTGCCATTAAAAATCTTGCTCACTATAAAGCCGTATTGATGACCTAATCCTCGATGCAAAGGTTATTCGAATTTCTGTATCAATACAGGGCTTTTCTGTTTTTTGTCCTGCTCGAAACGATCAGCGGATGGCTGATCGTAAAAAACAATAATTACCAAAGCTCCGCCTTTTTCAATTCCTGCAATTATTATGCAGCAAGTGTCCTCAAAACAAGAACGGACATTGATGATTATTTCCATCTCAGGGAAGTAAACAGACAAATGGTTCAGGAAAACGCCCGGCTGAACAATGCTCTTATCATTGAGAAGCAAAAAAAAAATCAGCTTCCCGAAAAGAGAATCGATTCCACCAAAATACATCAGTATGAATTTATTCCTGCCAAAGTGATTAACGTGTCATGGAACAGGGCAAACAATTTCATCACTATCAACAAGGGCATCCAGGACAGTATTCGTGAAGATATGGGAGTTATTTCACCGCAAGGACTGGTAGGCAAAGTAAAAAAATGCAGCGATCATTTTTCCACTGTGGTAAGCATACTCAATGAGCGGAACTATGTAGCATCCAAAATTAAAACAAAAAATATCAACGGCAGTCTTAAATGGGGAGGAACTAATCCACGGATCGCCAGCCTTCTCAACGTCCCGATACATCACACCATTTCAAAAGGCGATACTGTCATAACATCGGAACACAACAGTATTTATCCTGAAGGAATTATGATAGGGATCGTACAAAAAGCACAGGTCAATGAAAGAGCGGAATATGAAATAGAGGTATTGCTCTCCACCGATTTCAGCACATTGACCTATGTATATGTAATCAACAATAAACTTAAACCTGAACAGGATTCTCTGGAACAGGCTACTGTAGAGGGAAGCGACAAATGAAGCCGAAAGATATTCTCATCAGTTTTGTCTATTTCCTGATCTTCTCAGCCCTGCAGGTATTTCTTTTCCTGAACCTCTCACTTTTCGGCTGCGCCTTCTGCTATATTTATCTTGGATTTCTGCTCATCCTGCCCATTGAAACTCCAAGGCTTATACTCATGCTAATAGGCATGGCCGCCGGGCTCATCATCGACATCTTTTACGATACCCTCGGCATTCATACAGCAGCTTGTATATTGGTAGCTTTCCTGAGACCTCACATCATCAACATCCTAACTCCACGAGGCGGTTATGATACCGGCTCGGAAGTCAGCTTTTCGTCGCTAGGCTTTCAGTGGGTGGTTACTTATTCTACGCTTCTAATTTTTATTCACCACATAGCCTTATTTTTCGTCGAATCATGGGGCTTTCATATTTTCTTCTTCACGCTGCTGAAAGCCTTATGCAGCACCCTGTTCACGCTTACTGTTTTTCTTCTTTTTCAATATCTGTTCTATTCACCGAGGGGATATAAATAATGAAAAACATACGGAAGAATATTATACAGTTCCTTTTCGTGATGGTGGCTTCCGTATTCATCGTCCGGCTTTTTATTCTGCAGGTATGGGATTCTGAATACAGGCTAAAAGCTCAGGACAATGTAATGCGGCGGATTACCGTATATCCTTATCGCGGGCTGATTTTTGACCGTGAAGGAAAACATCTTGTATACAATACTCCTGTCTTTGACCTGATGGTGATCACGAAGGAAATGGAGATTAAAGACACGGCCAAATTCTGCAGGCAGTTCAACGTAACGAAAAAAGAATTTCTAAGCGCTCTCAAAAAAGCCAGAGAGCAGAAAGAATATTCATCGGTAAAACCCATCGCGCTTTTCAAACAGCTTTCCATTGAAGACTTTGGCAGAATTCAGGATTTTCTTGTAGACTATAAAGGTTTTTATCCCCAGGTCAGGACGATCAGGTCCTACCCTCATCAAAGCATGGCCAACGCATTGGGGTATATCGGTGAAATTTCCCGCCGGCAACTGGAAGGGCAAAAAGACAAATACTATCAGCAAGGCGACTATATCGGCATCAGCGGACTGGAGTCAAGCTATGAAAACTTCCTGCGCGGACGGCGCGGTGCCAGATATGTAATGGTCAACGTGCGGGGTGTTGAAAAAGGAAAATACAAAGAAGGAGTTTACGATACTCTTTCCGTTGCAGGAGACAACCTTTACACCAGTATTGACCTTGACCTGCAGCAATACGGCGAAAAGCTGATGGCCAATAAAAAAGGGAGCGTGGTGGCTATTGACCCCTCGACCGGAGAAATTCTTACTATTATATCAAGCCCCTCCTACGATCCTAACCTGCTGACCGGAAGAAACTTTGCAAAGAATTTCCTGGCCCTTGGAAAAGATTCTCTGGTGCCTTTATTCAACAGACCGCTGATGGCTATGTATCCGCCCGGATCAATATTCAAGCTGGTGCAGGCAGGCATTGCTCAGCAAATGGGCGTGATCAATTCCAATACGCATTTACCCTGCAATAAAGATCTTGTAAACTGCCACGCCCACCCTTCTCCGCAAGACCTGAAAGGCTCCATACAATTTTCCTGCAATCCTTATTATTATCAGGTTTTCAGAAAAATCATAGAGCAGGATAAAAGCACGAATAAATTCCAGGATGCAGAAATCGGCTTTAATGAGTGGTATACACAGGTGCAGAGCTTTGGGCTCGGCAAAAAACTGGGAGTGGACCTTCCCAATGAAAAACCTGGAATTATTCCCAGTAATGCCTATTTCGACAAAGTATACGGAGACCTGCGCTGGAAATTTTCCACTATTTATTCTCTTGGAATCGGACAGGGTGAAATGGGAGTTATTCCTATTCAGATGGCGAATCTGGCAGCGATCATGGCCAACAGAGGCTATTATTATATTCCGCACCTGGTTCACGGGATTGGTCCTCAGAAAAGGAAACCTAAAAAGTACCTTGAAAAACATTACACATCCTGTGATGCAAAATATTTTGAACCCATCGTGCAGGGCATGGAACTGGTGGTACTTGCGGGTACTGCCGCATCTTCTCAGGTAAAAGGAATCTCGATGTGCGGAAAAACGGGTACTGCCCAGAACCCACATGGAGAAGATCACTCTGTCTTTATCGCCTTTGCTCCCAAGGATAATCCAAAGATTGCCATTGCAGTCTTTGTCGAAAATGCAGGTTTCGGCGGTGTATGGGCAGCGCCTATCGCTTCACTGATGGTTGAAAAATACCTGAACGATACGATCAGTAACGCGGTGCTGGAAAAACGGATCCTGGATAAAGATTTCATCGGAAGAAAGAAAACTGTAAATCCATGAGCACCCGGGAAAGCTTTTCGCAGGATATAGACTGGCTTACCGTACTTCTGTATGGTGTTCTGGTGCTCGCAGGATGGCTCAATATCTTTGCCGCTGTCTACGATGTAGAAACCCATCCCAATATTTTTGATTTTTCAATCAATTCAGGCAAACAGCTGGTCTGGATTGGTACTTCCTTTCTTTTCATCATTATACCGATCATGGCGATTGACTTTAAATTCTACAGCACTTTCGCCTATATCATTTACGGATTAATGATCCTCCTGCTGGTAGCCACTATTTTCATTGGTTCCGACATTAAAGGTTCCCATTCCTGGATCAAGATCGGCACGTTTAGCATACAACCAGCAGAGTTTGCCAAGTTTGCTACTGCCCTGGCCCTGGCCAATTACCTGGGACGGATCAATGTCAAATTTGAAAGAATCCAGACACAAATGATCTGTGCTGCCATTATCGGCTTACCATGTGTGATTATACTGCTGCAGAACGAGACCGGAACCGTTCTTGTCTTCTCGGCTTTTATCCTGGTGCTTTACCGAGAAGGGCTTTCGCCTGTAATCCTGATTATAGGGGTAGCGTGCGTTACTGTATTTATTCTCAGTCTGGCCATGGATCAATATACCCTTCTGATAAGTATCGGGGTTCTTACGGTGGTAATCCTGTCCTATCTTCTTTATAAAATGTTCAACGGCATTGCCAGAAAGAGAATAGACAAAGTGCGTCCGCAGGTGAACAGGATGCTTATAATTGCAGCAGGCGCTATTGTGATATGTGGCGTGGTGCTGAGCGTAAACTACTTTGTCGAAAATGTACTTCAGACCCATCAGCAGAAAAGGATCAAGATTCTCTTCAATCCTGACGCAGATCCCCTGGGGGCCGGATACAACGTAACACAGTCTAAGATTGCAATCGGTTCCGGAGAATTTGTGGGGAAAGGATTTCTCCAGGGCACCCAGACTAAATTTGATTTTGTACCTGAACAAAGTACCGATTTTATTTTCTGCACTATTGGTGAAGAGCATGGCTGGCTTGGCAGTTCTGTTGTAATCACTTTATATGTGATTTTATTGCTCAGGATCGTCTTTCTTGCAGAGCGGCAAAAAGATAAATTTGCCAGGATATACGGCTATTCAGTGGCATGTATTATTTTTTTCCACTTTACCATTAATATCGGTATGACCATAGGGTTGTTTCCGGTAATTGGC
>JBJMLY010000152.1:0-3314 GCA_045805025.1 Cytophagaceae bacterium
GGAGAAACCAATTACTACGATCATCGCAACCTCGCCAGTGGATTCGGCCAAAAAGTAAATCTAAAAGTAGCCGGAGGTTTTTTTATCTATGTAAACCGCTTTTACTTTTCCTGGCGCATGGACTTGTTGTCGCTGGGAAATATGTACACCGATCTTAACTTTAATACCTGGAATGTGCCTGCCGGATATTCACTATACAATAAGGCACGCAGCGATGGTCGCATGAAGTATGCATACAGCACATTAAACATTTCATTCAGGATCAGTAAAAAATAAACAAAAGAGACCAGTTATGATTATCCGCCTTTCCTTATCGCTTCTACTGCTTTCTGTCAGCGCTTCCAGCCTGAAAGCGCAGGATACACTTGCCATTCTTGATTTCAGCATTGTGCATAGAAATGAGCCTGAAAGCTTTAAAGGCTGGGACAAATTAAAAAATAACGACACGATTGAATATCCGGTCATGCTCTCCACCAAATACAGGCTCTATCATTTTGTCTTGCAGGATGGTTACTCCCTTACACGGTTTGAGATCGTGAGCAAACGTGGAAAAAAAATATTGCTGAAGGACCTTGTATACGAAAGCAACAGAGGAACCAGACCCGGACCGGCCACGAACTATACCGATCATTACATGGATGCCAAAGAAGACCATGCGGAACTGCATTTCACCCTGGTTAAAACCGATCAGACTGGAAACCCTGTTATCAATAAATCGACAGGAAAAGCCGATCTGATTCCTTTCAGAATCGTGATCAATTTTAAAAAAACGTAACTCGTTAAATACGGCTATTGCAACCTGATAAATAAGCGCCCCAGAGGTCTTAGCTTGTCTTTTATGAGCTCAGCGCTCAGGTTTTCATTCTTTAAAGAATACAGATAAACATACAGAATTTCTTCTTTCTGGAAAGAAGGTCTGACCTCTTCGAATTTAAAAATAAAATCCTGTTCTGCGTAGGGTCCTGTAGATATTGTATTGGCGGTTCGCAGCCTGAACCAAAAAGGATCTTTGTATTCTTTGAAATTCGTCTTCGACTTGCAGTTCACAATAAGCCTGTCCGTCACCTCGGCTTTCATGCTGTAACTGAAATAGCGGTACATCTCCTGGTTCTCGGGGTCGCATTGAAGAATTACTTTATTCCCCACGAAAGAATGAGCGACGATATCTCCCGCGATAAGGCGAAGAAAGAACGAGCGTAAATTGAAGGACTCGCCATGGCGTTTGTCTTCGACGGTCGTAAAACTGATGGTATTCCAATACCCTTTCACCAGATCCATATGAGAAAGCTTATCCAGGTAATAGGTGATAAAAATCCCGCCGAAGAACAGGCTTCCGGTAAAAGTCCTGTTCGCGTAAGAAGGTCCCTGCTCCCAGGCCACCACCATATACTGCAGTATCAGGACGCTCATCAGCGCCGCTCCCATGTATATCTGAATATTCCTGGACTGGAATTTTGTGCTGTACGTGAACATGGGGGAATTATTCATACAGTTATTGATGATGATGATCCAGATGGAAGCAGTGACCAGAAAATTAAGATAGAACAGAGGTTTCAGATGCACAAAGATCCAGAAGTCGTAGAGCCCGTGAGAAAGGCAGCCCAATAAAAGAAAAACAGGGAAAGCAAGAAAGACCGGGAAGCTTTTATAACGGTATCTGCTGAGCACAAATCCATAGGCTACGATGGAAGAATCCATCATATGTCCTGGAACAGAAAGCATCGCTCTTCCATACACCACGCCGGCCAGGTCCCCGTCAAAATAGAGCAGATTTTCCATGAACGCGAAACCCAGTGCGGAAACCGAAGCATAGAGGATATAATCGTAAGCCTCGTTAATAATCCGGGGAGCCAAAAGAAGAATGAGCAGCAGAGGCAGGATCTTCACCACTTCTTCAATGAGGCCTATGGCGAAAATGCTGTAGAGGAACATATGCCAGGCATCGCCCTCCAGATAAATGCCGTGCCTGTATTTGAGAAAATCATAGAAATAAAAACAGAACAAGGAAGTGATCATGCCGGTGATCAGCGTAAGTATGACCGACAGATTGCCTTCCTTTTCAAAAATATCGATACGCACTATATAATAGAGCCAGACCAGCATAATAATAAATGCGGCAATGGCTCCTGTGATTTTCACATCGCTGAGCATGCCTGAAAGCTCCAGCTTATAATAGGCCAGGATATTATTATCCGCAAAATAAAGCCGCGATGCCAGGTCAGACGGAATATATCGGGATGTTTCAGGATTATAAAGCAAGGCGGTAAGCTCAGAATAATTGCCGCTCTTCATCCATATTGTTACGAGACTCCTGTAGATAACATCTGTATAACGGTCTTTTTTTTGAAGAGCGTCTTTGTAATAAGTAACCGCAAGATCCGAATCGCCCAGCGCGCATTGAATATTCCCCTGATAAAAATTCAGGTAAGGAAAGCTTTTGTCAGAAATCTGATCCAGAAAATGTTTTGCCTCCAGGTATTTTCCCTGTTTATAGTTGCAGTAGGACAATCCGAATTTAGCCATATCCACATAGGGCTTTTCCGTAAATTGAAGTTTATCCAGGTAAAAATTATAGATCGTATAATCATCCCTTACTTCGTTCTCATATCTCCCGCTCCAGGCACCTGGCATTTGATAATGTTCTGTGATATACTGAAGCTGAAGATCGACATCTGTAAAATGAGCTTCTGCCTGTTCTGCGAGCTCCTTGTCTTTCTTCAGCATTTCCTTTACGGACGGTTGTTCGACGGCAAGCTTCTGCTCTTCGGTGAAAGGATCGGTAAGAAATAAATTTACGGCAAAAAAAGAGACAAACAGAATACTAACCGTAAAGGAAATACTCAGAATGAAGGTGGATTTAAAGAATGCCTTACGGTCCTTGCTGATACTATACAGATAAGCGATATAGAAAATCCCGGCTGCCAGGATCCAGAAATAGAGGGAGGAAGCAGGATAGAATGTCTTTTTTCCCGGCTCTCCGCCAACCAGCAAAAAAGGAATTAAAAGCAATAAAAATAAAATAACGGAAAAAACTCTGATCATATTCTCATAAAACCGCAAGAAAGCATCGGCCTTTCGCTTGATTTAGACAAGTTAATTTAGGTAATTAGTTAATGGAAAAAAATTACCGCCTCTGGTATTTCCAAATGGTTCGGAGATTGAATGAAGGATTATTATAAAATACTGGAAGTTTCTCAAAGCGCTACGCAGGATGAAATAAAAAAAGCATACAGGAAGCTGGCTCTCCTGTATCATCCCGACCGTAACGACTCCCCGCATGCCCAGACGCTTATACAGGAGATCAACCTGGCTTA
>JBJMLY010000153.1:0-3617 GCA_045805025.1 Cytophagaceae bacterium
ATATTTACCAATCAGAGCTACTTCAGTTTTGCGGATGAAAATAAGATTTAAAACAATTATGCTGGCAGGAATGGCAGTAGCAATACTGCTGATCCTGCTATCTGTTTATACGAGTTACAACAAAAACAGCCCTACCCAAAAGGTCCTGGATTTCAGAAAACAGAAAGATCATTACTTCAGAACGTCCAAAGATTCGCCCATTCCCCACCACGAAAATTTCAAAGGCCTGGTTTACTATGAGCCGACGCCCACCTTTAAAGTAAAGGCAAACCTGACCCTGCTCAACGACAGCGTGGAATTCACCCTTTCCAGAAATGATGGTAAAAAATCGAAATATATCCGATATGCCATTGCCAGCTTTGTGCTTAACAACAGAGAATACAACCTTACCCTTCTGAAGCTTAAAGAAAGAATTGACAACAATGTGCTTTTTATTCCTTTCGGAGATAAAACCAACGGACAGGAAACCTATGAAGGGGGGCGCTATCTGGATGTAAAGCTGAAAAACGATAAAATCATAGCACTTGATTTTAATCTGGCCTATAATCCATACTGCGCTTACAGCTATAAATACAGCTGCCCCGTCCCTCCCAGGGAAAATATACTGGATATAGCCATTGAGGCCGGAGAGAAGAAATATCCAAGAGAAGAATAAAATAATCTGAACCAGGATTTGTAGGATTAAATGGATTTACCTGATTCGAAATATACCAATCGCGTTCTGGGATAAAATTGCTAATTTTACAGAATGATTTTAAATTATCTGATGTCTTTTAAGCTTCAGCAATTCTAAAGTCTAACATCTAAAGTCTAATATCTTACGAATGAAAATCTCTTATAACTGGCTTAAAAAATATATTGATCTGAAAGAAAGTCCGCAGCAGATTGCAGACCTACTGACAAGCTCCGGACTTGAAGTGGAATCGGTCAGCGAATTTGAAAGCATTAAGGGCGGACTGAAAGGGCTGGTGATTGCCAGAGTTCTTACCTGTGAAAAACATCCCGGGGCCGATAAACTTAAAAAAACGACGGTCGATGCAGGCAACGGAGTCATTCTTCCTGTCGTTTGCGGCGCTCCGAATGTGGCGGCCGGACAAAAAGTAATACTGGCTACCGTAGGCGCTACTTTATACCCTGCAGAAGGGGAACCGATCAAGATCAGCAAAGCCAAGATCAGAGGAGAAGTTTCGGAAGGCATGATCTGCGCACCGGATGAAATAGGTATGGGTCATTCACACGAGGGTATCATGGTGCTGGACACAAAATTACCCGAGGGAACTCCGGCGGCAGCCTACTTCAATATAGTGAGCGATACCATCTTCGAAATAGGCCTTACGCCAAACCGTGCCGACGCGGCTTCACACCTGGGCGTTGCCAGAGACCTGAGGGCTCTTCTGAACCGACCGCTTTCCTGTGAAAAAGAGATCAAAAGTTTTAAAGAAGACAACAATACCCAAAAAGTAGAAATCATCATCGAAGATCCGAAGGCTTGTCCGCGTTATAGTGGGCTTACCATTTCGGGTGTTGAAGTGAAAGATTCTCCTGACTGGCTGAAAAACCATTTGAAGGCTATTGGATTAAGCCCCATCAACAATATTGTCGATGTCACCAATTACATCCTGCACGATCTGGGACAACCCCTTCATGCTTTCGACCTGGATCAGGTGGAAGGGAATAAGATCATCATCAAAACCCTTCCCGCCGGAACCGAATTTATTACCCTGGACGGAGAAAAAAGGAAACTAAAGGCTGAGGATCTGATGATCTGCAATAGCAAAGAGGCGATGTGCATTGCCGGTGTGTTCGGAGGAATTAAATCCGGAGTAACGACAGGCACAAAGAATATTTTCCTGGAGAGCGCATATTTTTCGGCTGATTCGGTCCGCAAAACCGCTATGCACCTCGGACTAAAGACCGACGCTTCTTTCCGTTTTGAGCGGGGAACCGATCCGGAAATGCCTCCCTACGCGCTGCGCAAAGCCGCTTTACTCATCAAAGAAGTGGCGGGGGGAACCATTTCATCCGCACCTGCTGATCTTTATCCGCAGAAAGCACAACCTTTCGGTATTGAAACTTCCTATGCCTATATCGATAGACTGATCGGAAAGAAAATAGAGAGGGCAAAGATCCGCGAGATCCTGGGGAACCTGGAAATACAAATCGTTTCAGAAAAAGAAGATAAGCTGAGCCTCTCCGTACCCGCCTACAAAGTGGATGTTCAAAGACCGGCAGACATTGTAGAAGAGATCTTAAGGATCTATGGGTATGATCATATTGAAACACTGGAAATTCTGAGCACCAGTTATCTGGCCGGTTTCCCGGCTAAGGATAAAGAGAAGATTCAGAGCAGAATTTCTCACCTGCTCGTGGCAGACGGTTATTCTGAAATTCTGAATAATTCATTGAGCAAGCAATCCTATGCCAGGATTTTTGAATCGGGAGAGACGGTGGAAATTCTGAATAAGCTAAGCGAAGACCTGGGGGTTATGAGGGAGAATCTTTTATTTACCGGACTGGAGACCTTGTCTTACAATATCAACCGCCGGCAGAAAGACCTGAAGCTTTTTGAGTTTGGCAAAAGCTACCATAAGATAAGCGGGAAGTATGTGGAAAAAAACCGGCTGGCTGTTTACCTGAGTGGTAACAAAACAGAAGAAAGCTGGATAAGTCCTTCCGAAAAAACCGGCTTCTTTGATATCAAAACTACTCTTGCAAAACTACTCTCGAAGCTGGCCATCAAGTCTTTCACCATGGAAAAAGGCGAACACCCTTTCTTCGGCATGGGGGTAACTTTGAAGAAAAATGAAAAAACGATCGGCAGCTTCGGAAATGTGAAAGATGAATTCCTAAAACTTCTGGATATCAGACAGCAGGTATGGATGGCTGATCTTGATTGGGATCAGGTCGTAAAACTTTATAAAGCGGAGCTGACGTATGAGGAAGTTTCGAAATATCCCGAAGTACGCAGAGACCTTTCTCTTGTGCTGGACAAAAAAGTAAGCTTTGCCGAGATTTCCAGGCTGGCCATGGATGCCGAAAGGAAGCTTCTGAAGGATATTAATGTTTTTGATGTATACGAAGGAGAAAACATCGGTAAGGATAAAAAGTCCTATTCCATTTCTTTCATCCTGGAAGACAAGGAGCAGACCCTGACCGATAAAACCATTGACAAAACCATGGAAAAGCTGATCGCTTTATTTGAAAAGCAGCTCGGCGCTGTGATCCGGAAATAAGATGAGCAACGAAGAGATACTTTCAATGCTGGAACAGGTGGAAAGTAAGCTTCAAAAGCTTATCAGGGAACATAGTGTGCTGAAAAAGGAACTGAAAGAGTCGATGCAGGAAAACAAAACCCTGAGAGAGACGATCCAGGGGCAAAATGAGGATCTTAAAAACTTTCAAAATCAAGATAAAATTAGTAAGATTGTATCGTCAATAGCAGAAGATACTCAAAAAAGCACTGAGTTGAAACTCAAGATTAATGAGTATATAAAAGAGATTGACAAGTGTATAGCACATTTAAGTGAATAAAATATTAATCCCCATATGTGAGAATTGTCTATAAAAATTAATATTGGAGATATGTAATAAACGATGAGAGTAGATTATGCTGAAGA
>JBJMLY010000154.1:0-2024 GCA_045805025.1 Cytophagaceae bacterium
CTTTTTGGAAGAACCGTATACAGAAGTGCTGCTCAGATAAATAAATTTGGAAACCTTCTTCGACTCTTCCACCGCATATACCAGCTCCGCAGTTCCCCAGTTATTCACCTGTTCAAAAACGTGTGAGTCGATATTGGAATAAGGATTATCAACTCTGGCTGCAAGATGGTAGACAACATCAATGTCTTTGAGAACTTTCCTGAGTTTTCTGGAATCGAGAATATCGCCCAGCTCGAACTTTACCTTGTTGTTGCCAATCTTGTTGCTGTTGCTGATAAACAGGTTATAGTTGTCTCGGGTAAGATTATCATAGACCACTATTTTGTTTACATGCTCGCATTTTGACAGGCGATAAACGAGCTCAGCGCCTATATAGCCTGCGCCTCCGGTAACTAATATATTCATTACTTATTGATTAAGTCTGTATTTAAACCACACTCTGTTTTTTTGAGTCCGAACCAGCGGCCTTCGCGGGCATTCCACTCCAGATCAAACTTTCTGGTGCAGGGCTCGCAGCCTATGCTGAAATAACCTTTTGCTTCCAGCGGATGTCTTGGAAGTTTATGTTCCTTGATGTAAAGCTCAATCATTTTAGTCGTCCAGTCAAGCATAGGGTGGAAACGGATGACTCCATGGGGAGCCGATTCCTCTTCTTTGAAAGATTTTCTGACAGAACTCTGGTCTGCTCTTACGCCGTTAATCCATACATCATGCTCGGCAAGAATAGGCTCCAGGGGCTGGACTTTATTAAGGTAACAGCAGAAGTCGGGGTCGGAAGTAAAAAGAAGCCGGCCTTTCGCATCTTTCTGCATATTCCTGGGTGTAAAGGAAGATACGTCCCTGAGGTTTAATTTCAGAAGGTTTGTTATTTCATCTCTGAAGGCTACTGTTTCAGGAAAGTGATAGCCTGTATTGATAAAGTATACAGGAATCGTATTGTCGATCTGACTGATGATATGCAGAAGCACAATACTATGAGTCTGAAATGAAGATGTGGTGAAGAGCTTTTTCCCCTCTTGCTTGTACCCGGTCAGTTTTTCTTTTATGGATTCTACGTTCACGGCCTTGCGCTTTTAAACCAACAATTATTATATAAAAATATTCTTAAATAATGAATAAAAGAATTTTAATGTAAGCTAATTTAAAAATACCAAGGTATTTAGGTTTCAAACAGGACGTGGGGCTATTAAGTTCCGGAACAGAAATGATTCTATTAAAACAACAGAACACCAAATCTTTTTCTGTGGTGTATGGAATATGCCATATTTTCAGCAAGGATTTAGCTTACTCTCAAGGCTGATAAACTGTATAAACTATCGAAAAAATCAGTCTGCCGAAAAAATAAAACTAGATCATTTCCTTCACGATCTTTTTCAATTCTTCGGGATCGGGCTTACCATAATAGGCATTTACATGAAAGAGTACATCCTCACTGACGAGTTCAAAATTATTCTTATGCATTACTTTCAGCTGATCGACCAGGGTTTTTAAATCCGACTTCATCTGCTCTCTGGCAATAAATACCGGATGAAAGTCTGTAATCAAAAGAGATTCGGCTTTGTCCTTCATCACATACTGGTAAAGCTTCATATCGGAAGCGCCGGCAGGAGCTTTATCTTTCCCGTCAATCTGATAGATCGTCTTATCAATAAAAAGCGTATCTCCGCTGAAGGCAAGTTTCTTATTCACCTGTTGTCCTTCGTAACTGTATCTGATAAAAAAGAAATGCTTATCGTCTAATGGAAATGCATCCTTGCTCAATACATATTTACCTTTACCAATAACCAGAAATCTTCCCTGACTCAGGCTGTCACCAGCAGCAAAAAATTTCTGCAGCTCAATCGTATTGGTGAGCAAGCCGGCTCTTGTGCTGAGCTTCTTGGTCGATCCCAGAGGAGACATGCTCGCTTCGATCAAAGCAATGAACTCTCCTTTGGCATTCTTCTGGACTTTATCGGCATTCAGCGTAAATCTCCCTTTTTGCGGGGAAAGCACGGCAGCCATCGCGTCTTTCTCTTTGCAAC
>JBJMLY010000155.1:0-16437 GCA_045805025.1 Cytophagaceae bacterium
GCAACTGGCATCAAAGCTGTGCCAGTCGCTGCCCCAGGTTCCGCAGGCAGCACATCCGCTATCGCCTCCGTTTCCTGTATTCCGGGGATTCATTTCTTCCATCAACTCTTTATCGATCTCTCCCAGCAAACTGAGGCTTACGTTCTTAAGAAGAAAAACATTCCCCTTGATTTCCTTCAGAATTTCCATTGCCTTTTCTTTATTTCTGACCATCATCAAAGGCAATGTGTCATCAAGCTCCTCTAGCTCTTTTTCAACTTTTACTTTAAGCTCACGACCACGGGAGGTAAGAGAAAATCCTCCGAATATATAATGAAAAAAATTCCGCGAAAAATACTCTTGAGTCGGATACGTATTGCCTATTACTAGTTGATAAAGATTTTCTTTTCTCGCGTTCTGATAGCCCATTTTAACGATATGGCGGAACATAATCGATATCGTCCTGCTTTTTTTGAAAGGCTCCAGAAACGCCAGCTCGTGAGCAGCAGGCTTGTAGGCAGAGAAATTATTGCCGGCCAGTACATACTTGACGATTTGCTCTTTATCATATTTACTGGCCCTGTATGTTCTTTTTTCCGTTTTCAGCACCTGCTTCAGCAAAAGATCCATGAAGGTGAATTTCAACAGATCTTTCAGGGAAGCTTTTTTGCCTTCTGTCAGCAGTAAGGTTTGTGCGGGGTATAATTTTGATAATTCTCTCATCTGTAGAATTTTTTAACTACCCAGTTTTTATCCAGATTTATTCTCTGAAAGTTAATTTCTCCAAACCTCACTTCTGAAGAAGGCCAGATGTCGGCAGGAGGTGTACAATTAAAAAAATTTGTATATAATTCTTTTGTTTTTGCATACCAGTCGGTGAATTTACTCTGCTCCTGTTCTCCTCCCCGCGTTGGGCCGTGGTGAATTGTTTTTCCCAGCGTATTCTGACAAAGTTCTATCCAGTAGGATTGGGTATAGAGCAAATGCAGATGCCAGACCTGATCCACCTGATCGGAAGGAGTTAAGGGATGATCGGCAATGCAAATCATGAAAATAAATTTCTTATACTCTTCGATACATCGCAAGGAATACTCCATAGTCCATCTGTTTTCCCTGGCCAGACGCTCTGAGAAGGTAAGCTCAGAATCAGGATCGTCCAGCTCAAAAGATTCAATGTTTCTCCAAAGCGATTCTTCTGTCTTAGTCATTTCCGGTTTTCTATTGTTCTTCCATATAATTAAACTCCTTGTTGCAGTGGTCACAGTGATACACTTTTTTCACATAAACGGGATAGGAACCGGTAATTAAGGAAAATAAAAAGCTGATCCAGTTTGTGATATTTTTCAGGCTGGATACATAATGAACATCCTTGGACGCGCAAACCGGACATACAAGATTCTCTTTATATTCTTTTAACGCCATTCCCAGCAGTTCGGATGCAAGTGCCGCATCTTCTTCTCTTACCTGTAGTTTAATGCCTCCGATTGCATTTGAATGAATAGGTGCCATTGAAACGTAATGCTCATCTTTAAGATAACAGTATATCTCTGAATCAAGAAGTTTTGATTTTGCAATATTGGCTTCCACATGACTATCGTAAGTCATAATGGTGGTAAATCGTATAGACAGACTCATTATTTATTTTACTATGTATATTATTGATTTCTCCTCAGTAACGCAAGTTAGCCGATGAGGGGGTTAACCTCACGGAACAAAAACCATATTTTTTCTGCAATGGTCAAGCAGAGCACATATACGATTCACTATCAATATCCTTAAATTACAGCATGAACGAACTTCTGACCATCTGCGGCACCAGTCTGGCAGGTGTAATCCTGGCAAGACTTTTAAGCGTCACGACGCATGAATTCGGACACGGCATTTTTGCATGGCTCTTTACGAAAGGCCCGATTACTTTATACATAGGTTCCCTGGGAGATCCAACCAGAAGTCTTGCTTTTAAAGTCGGTCGGTTTCATGTGTATTTCAAATACAATATCATGCGCTGGAATACAGGCTTATGTATACCGGGAAAGGGAAGCGTAAGTCTGACAAAGAATATGGTAATCACAGCGGCAGGGCCTGCATTCTCCCTTCTTCTGGCCATTGCCTGTGCCTTCCTGATTTCCACGCCTGGCATACATGGTATTATAAAAACCATCATTGTTTTCGTGATGGGATCTGCCGTGATTGATTTTCTGTTCACAGCATCCGTTCGGGAAGAGCCTGTAAAACTTTATGATGGGAGCCTTACCTATAACGACGGCAGAGCGCTCAAAGAACTATGGAAGCAAAAAAATATTTACAGGACCTATTTTAAAATTCAGCGCTTAAAAACTTCGGGGAATTTTGAAACGGCAGAGAAACTTATTGATGCATTGCTTTTAAAAAGTCCCGCAGATTCCAATGCATTAAAAATAGCCGCGTCGGCATATTTGGATATAAGGAAATATCAGAAAGCGGAAGACTGCTTACATAAAATAGAAAACGAGAATGAACTCTCCTCATCCGATCTCTGCACATGGGGTTTGATTTATTCTTTCCAGGATAAGAATTCCACAGCGATGGAATACTATGAGCAATCCCTGCAATTGGATCCGGCTAATATCTATACATTGAATAATATCGCATATACCTTTAACCTCATGGAGCATTACGATAAAGCCATAGAGATTTCGGATAAAGTCATGGAACTCGACAAAAACTTCCCCTACGCATACAACAACAGAGGTTTGGCAAGAATAAAGAAGGGTGATGAGGGCGGACTGGATGACCTGAAAAAAGGATTATCGCTGGATGAAAATAATTCTTATGGATATCTGAATCTGGGAATCTATTACTTCGATAAAGGGAACTATAAATCTGCCCTGGAGAATTTTCTAAGAGCAAAGTCAATTGATATCTTTACACATCAGCTCGATGACTATATAGTGAAGGCGAGATCCGGCATGGAACACCAGGTTCACTAGACCTTTATCTCCTTCCACTTCCCTTTCTTAAAGTAATACCAGCTTATTATGACGATCAGAACCTGGGCGGCTGGAATGGCAATAAATACGCCTGTAGATCTCATGTCCATTCCCTTGGCCAGCCAGTAAGCGAAAGGGATCTGAAAAATCCAGAAGCAGACAAAGTTGATGATGGTGGGAGCTCTGGTATCGCCGGCGCCGTTCATGGCCTGGGTAAGAACCATGGCTATCCCGTAAAAAATATAGCCTGCACCGATAATCTGCAAAGACTCCGTTCCGAATTTTACCACGGTTTCGTCCTGCGAAAATACACGCACGATAGGCTCTGAAAAGAAGACAAACACCAGCATGACAAAGGTCGTGAAGATGACATTGTATTTTGTTGTTAGTATGACACTCTGCTCCGCCCTCTTGATCTGTCCGGCACCGAGGTTTTGTCCGACAAGGGTGGCCGCTGCATTACTCAGTCCCCATGCAGGCAGAATGAAGAATACGAAATTGCGGAACGCGATCTGATAACCGGCCGAGGCGGCTGTTCCATCGGTCTCGGCAACCAGCCGGGTAAGCATAATCCAGCTGCCGCTGCCGATAATAAACTGAAAAGCGGCGGGCCATGCAATCGTGGCAATCGATTTCAGCACAGCCATATCGATTCCAAAATGTTCGGCACGGAATTTTAAAATGCCTTTGCCTTTGAACAGATGGTAGCATTGGTAAATAATACCGGTGCTCCTTCCGATGACCGTAGCCATGGCAGCGCCCTTTAATCCGAAGAAATGAATAAAGACCGGACATAAAAAAATATTAATGAGGCTGGCGATCCACAGGCTTTTCATCGCCATGGCAGCATCTCCCGCTCCACGGAATATCCCGTTGATCAGGAAAAGCAGCATCACAACCATGTTGCTTCCCAGCATGATCTGTGTAAAGATCGTGCCGTCTTTTATTACCTCTGCGCTTGCGCCCATCAAGGCAAGAATATCCGATGCGAAGATGAGGCCTGCTACACTGATCAATAGTGCGATGACCACGCATATCAGCAGCGACTGGGCTCCCGCATGTGCTGCAGCTTCGGGATTTTTCTCCCCGATCCGTCTTGCCACAATGGCTGTAGCGGCAGTGCTCAGTCCGATGGCAAGTGAATAGACAATCGTTTCAACCGATTCGGTCAGCCCCACCGTAGCAATGGCATTTTCACCGAGCCTGCTCACGAAAAACATATCAACCACGGCAAACACGCTTTCCAGGCTTAGCTCCAGAATCATTGGAATAGCCAGAAGAACCACGGCTCTTGGAATGCTTCCCTGGGTATAATCCTGCTGCTCGCCCCGAAGCGACTGTCTGATCGCTTCAAAGAGCTTCCCTGTTTTACTCTGACTCATAAAAAAATAATCCGCCGGGAAAATATGCCGGGTTTCGAATTTACGGAAGAAATTTCATCGGAGGTATTATGGGCAGTTATATTATTCTTATTGATGTCTTATAAACAGTCGGAATTGAATTTAATAGCCATCTTTCTTTGACTCCGCTATGGTATCATCCTGACGAAGGAAGGATCTGTTTTAAGAGCATTGATATATTTTTAATCTACTCTCCATTTGAAACCTCTTTTCGAAGGCCTTAATTGCTTTTTTCTCGCCCCTGTGATACACTGGACAGATTTAATGTAAATCTAATCTCCCTTTAATAGCATTATAGGAACGCGTCCTTACTTTTACCCAAACAACAAAATGCACCTATGAAGCGCCCCGGCTATTTTTTCACTTTAAGCATCATTCTTCTCTTTTCCTTTCAGACCATCGCCCAGATCAGGGAAGACACTGCCATCATCATGAACGCTGCTCTGGACAATGTTTTCCTGTGTCCTGACAAAAAAGAAGTATATCTGTATGTGGATCTGACCGGTAGCGGGGCCAGTAAACGGCTACCGCTGAATATCTCCCTCGTGCTTGACCGCAGCGGCTCCATGGGTGAAGAAGAAAGAATGCACAATGCAAAAATCGCGGTTTGCTATCTGATCGACCATCTCAACCCGGATGATATCGTTTCCATCGTGACCTATGACCACGTAGCCGCGGTACTTCACGGCTCTTCGCCCATTACGGACAAAGAATATGTCAAAAAGAGAATCCATCATATTTACCCGGGCGGGACCACCAATATCAGCGGCGGTCTGGAGAAAGGCTACAATGAAGTGAAGATGACCTATTCGCCCGACCGCATCAACAGGGTGCTGTTACTATCGGATGGTAAAGCCAACGAAGGCTTAACCGACGATTACCTGCTGGAACTGATTGTAAGGGACCATAGCCAGAAGCAGAATATTTCACTATCCACCTTCGGACTCGGGCATGAATTCAACGAACAACTGATGCACGATATGGCGGAAGCGGGAGGAGGAAATTATTATTTCATCGAAACTGCACCTGAGGCGATGCGCGACTTTGAACAGGAAATTAAACTCTTACTGGGCCTGGTAGCCAGGAATACCAAATTGAAAATAAATTTCCCCGGACAGTATTTAAAGCTGAGCAATGTCTACGGCTTCCCTCATTCTGTCAGCAACAATCAGGTAATGATCGATCTCAAAGAAGTGCATCCCAATGAAGTCGATGGCATCCTTCTGAAGTTTACCCTGATTCAGCCCTTACAAGGGCCTGTGCAATTTGATGTGAACCTAGCCTATGACAATACAGACAATGGACTGCATTTCGAAAAAAACAAAACTTTTACTTTAACCCCTTCTGGCAATGCGGATAACTGCAAACAAACCTACAATGTAGATGTGCTGAAAAAAGTCGCCTACTACACATCGAATAATTTATTGGACGGAGCCATGCTGGACGTGGAAAATGGAAATCTTTCATCCGCTCAGAAAAAAATCCTGGAAGCTAAAACCATGCTTAGCAGTTCTATGGAATTACCGGGCGACAATTCGCACCTGCAGAATCAATATACACTCGTGAACGATTATGGAGATCAGGTAGCGAAGCATCAT
The DNA here is from genome assembly GCA_045805025.1 of Cytophagaceae bacterium. GTDB lineage: Bacteria > Bacteroidota > Bacteroidia > Cytophagales > Cytophagaceae > DATMOV01. Next base: position 5,947 of record JBJMLY010000155.1, read on the forward strand.
ACGCTGAGCGCTCATCATATCAACCTGCTGCATAAAAGAACCAGGCATAAGAATTATAAGCTCAGAAAATACAAAAAGTGACTTACTGATCGGAGATTAAAATAATCCTGTCCTCTTTTGAAAACTGGACAGCCGCCTCTTTGCAGGGCGCCAGCATGACTCCGTATTTTTTATCAGCATGGTTGGCCTGCGATGCGATCCTGTAACCTATCGCGGTCTGGCCTTTCCGGGAAACAGATGAAATAATGGTATAAAAATTTACAGGGGCATCGATGTTGACGTAATCGGTAACCGGACGAAGGTAAATTTCCGAGCCACCCGGATTCAAGAGCTCGTCGATGATTTTTTTGAGGGAAATATTGCAGGCCAGCTGCGCCATCACCATGCTGATCAGGCGGTCGCTGACAATAAAATCGTCGGCATGGGTGACTTCTGCCAAAGCCCGGTTCCGGATGTCCAGAATTTCCGACACAATCGTGAACTTTCGTTTTTTCTCCAGAGAAATTTGCCGCAGGTGTATAAGCGTGATCAGCGTAAGGGCATCGGCGCTTTGCGTATCGTATTTTTCAGAATAGCATAACAGGATTACGTGCTGGTATTCTTCCGACATCAGCGCCAGCAGCTGAGATTTGTCCCGTATGTTTCCTTTGATTGCTTTTACTTTTTGATTCAGCAGTTGATTCCTGACGATCTCTATTTCCTGTTCCAGATCCTCCGTTTCGGCAAACACGGTAATTTCCGAGCCTTTGACAAAATACTGATCCAACTCCCGGATGATCTCAGGCGCCTTGGTGTTCCATCCCAGCAACAGGGTCTTCTGAGGAACTTTTTTGTACTCGGATATGGGAGAAAAGGCCTCTTTGTTTACCGGAATTTCTTCTGCGAACATAACGCCATCCTTTCTGCGCAGAATCAGAATAAGTTCATCCCTTTCGCCGATTATTGTCTGCTGCTTCGGATTCACATCAATAGAGTCGTCGGGATTACGTATACCGATCAGAACTCCTTCCTTAAACTTCAGCAGACATTCTTCAAAGCTCAGGCCTGCAAGCTTCCCCGCTTTGATAAAGTCGATTTCAATATCGTTGAAATCGAGCAGCTCGTTATACACTTCGCTCAGGCCTGATTGCAGAGAGGTCTGCACCATGATGCGTGAAAAAAGCTCTTCGGATACGATGGGTGTGATCTCTTCTTTTCCGATTAGCTTCATGACTTCCAGATTCGCGCGGTCGCGCACTTCGGCGATGATATGGTATTTTTCCGATTTGCGGTCATGGCTCTTCATCAAAGCCATAATTGTTTTTATAGAATGGATGTCATGCACATCATTCTCCTGTGACATGACCACAATTGTGCGCGCCTCGTGAGGGTTTACGATCTCAATATCATTTCGGTCGATCACGCTGCCGCTTCTGCAAATAATCCTGACCTGATGATCATGGAAAACCTTGGCCTTGATTTCGTCTTCCATCTCGATCTTGTCTTTGTCGCCAAGAATTACTACGACGGTCTTTTTTCCTTTTTTACGCGCCACAACAAGCCTGTTGAGCAAAGAAAATATGGTGGGCGACCAGCCCAGGATAAGAATATGATTCTGTTCATTGACAAAAGAACGGCCTTTGCGGAGGTTCTCCAGTATTTGTGTAAGACCTGCATTGACAATGCCGATCAGTGTGCTGACAATCAAAAGCCCTGCCGTAGTTACCAGCAGCATCACAATACGGAAAGACCAGCCGTTGTCACTGCTGAGATTGCCGGGATCGAGTGTTCGCATCAGGCTTATCCATAATGCCTCCATAAAATGAATATCCTTTTCGGCCGGATCAATATTAAAAATGGAGACAATAACAGCTGCCGTAATTACTATGACCGTGGAAACCAAGCCCAGCCATGCAATAAGTGCCATAGGCCCTGAGCTCAGGGTGTTATCGAACCAGTAGCGGAATTTTACCCGAAAGCTTTTTCGCTGTTTCATAGTATCTATGTTCAAAGTAAATATACAAAGTATGGCCGGATACCTGCAGAACTTCTCCGTTATAAGATTTTGGTTTTCCTGTAAAATGATGAATTTAGCATAGGAAAAAGAATTATGTCAGAAGAAATCAACAGCGAAACGATTATTGAGAAGATCGGAACATTCGACCGCATTGAAATTCTGGTGAATGATAAAAGAGAAATGCTGTTTGAAGGAATTATCGACGCTCCTTATATTGAAATCCATTTCCGAAGGATCCTGAAAACATCCAGGCATTTCGATATTGTGAAGCTGATGGGATTCCGCGGCAACCGCATCAGAGAATCCATTGCAGAAGTGTTTGTTAATAAAAATCAATAAAGACTAAGATCTTGCGAGCTTTGCCTCTATGGCAGGCTTTACTTCCCTTCCCAGCAATTCGATGGAGTGAAGAATTTTTTCATGCGGCAGATCTCCTGAAATAATTTGTGCCAGAAAGCGCGAATGCCTGAATAGCTGATGCTGATAAAAAATTTTGTCGATCACCTGCTGCACGTCGCCGACGAACAAAGAACCTTTCGGCGATCGCATATATTCAAACTGTTCTCTCGTAATCTTTCCCCAGCCTCTTTCCCGTCCGATGCGGTTCATCATTTTTTCATAGACAGGCCAGAATTCATCGGAGGCTTGCTGAGCAGTGTCTGCAATATAGAAATGACAGTTGATCGCAAACGGGAGCTTGTCTTCATCATGTCCGGCTTTTCGTGCCGAGGCCCGGAAGAGCTCCGCCAGCGGTACAAAACGATCGGGGTCTGAACCCAGAATGGCAAGCGTAACAGGAATGTTCAGCTTTCCTGCACGGACCATGGACGCAGGCGTTCCTCCGACCGCGAGCCAGACAGGCAGCTGATTCTGCCAGGGCCTCGGATAAATACCCAATTGATTTATAGAAGCTCTGTGTTTCCCTTTCCAGGAAATAATTTCTTCTTTATTGATGGCAAGCAGGAGTTCAAGATGCTCTTCGAAAAGCTCGTCGTAATCTTTCAAATCGTATCCGAACAACGGAAAAGATTCAATAAATGATCCCCGTCCCGCCATGATCTCAGCGCGGCCGGAAGACAGGAGATCCAGCGTTGAAAAATTCTGGAATACCCGAACAGGGTCTGCCGAGCTTAAAACAGTCACTGCACTTGATAAGCGAATTTTTTTTGTGACGGCAGCCGCCCCCGCCAGGATCACTTCCGGAGCGGAGATCATAAAGTCCGGGCGGTGATGTTCGCCCAGCGCGAACACATCGAGTCCGCACTCATCAGCCAGCTTTGCCTCCCCGATCAGTTCCTGCATGCGCCTGTGTGCATTGACCGCTTTTCCCGAAGTCCCGTCTGGCTGTATATCGCCGAATGTACTGATGCCGATTTCCATGATGCTCTGAGCCTATTGATTTTTAAAAAGATGAATTTCGGTGATTTGTTACGGAAGTACAATATTGGCAGCAAAATTCCCCTGATCATTCGTACCTTTAAGCCTAAATATATTTACTACCATGAAAGATCCTAATTCTTTAACCCAGGTTTCCGAATTTCACAGCACCTTTAAACATCCGATCCAGCCGGCGCCCGCAATACCTTCGGAACAGCGCTGCAAGCTGCGCGTTTCCCTGCTCGCCGAAGAGCTGAAAGAGCTCGAAGCTGCCATTCAGGATAAAAACATTGTGGAAGTAGCCGACGCACTTTGTGATCTGCAGTATGTTTTATCAGGAGCCATCCTGGAATTCGGGCTGGGAGAAAAATTCAAAGAGCTGTTTGATGAAGTGCACCGCTCCAATATGAGCAAGGCCTGCAAAAAAGAAGACGAAGCAAAACAGACCATCGAGTTTTATAAAGCCAAAGAAAATACAGAGTCTTATTTTAAGGAAAGCGAAGGGCGTTTCCTGGTTTACAGGAAATCGGACGATAAAACCCTGAAGTCTGTCAACTACTCCCCCGCCGATCTGGCTAAGATTGTACATCAGTAGACTTAGTCCAGGACACAACATTTCTAAACCCTATCGGTTATTCACTACATTTAAAAAAATAATAGCGTATGTCAAAGAAAGACTGGGCTTCGGCCATGAAACCATTGTTGGATAAATATAAAGGCAAGCCACATCCCCTGGAATACAAGAACCTGTATCAATTGGTAGTGATGGTAGTCCTTTCGGCCCAGGATTCCGACCGGCATATCAACCAGCTGGCGCCTGATTTTTTCAAAGCGTACCCCGACATGAAAGCCCTGGCCAAAGCCGATGAAGAGACTCTCTTCAAACTGATCGGCAAGGTGCGCAACTTCGGAAATAAGACGAAGTGGCTTATGCAGATGGCGCAAAGCCTTAAAGACGATAAGAATATTCCTCTTACGATGGACGAGCTGACCGCTTTGCCGGGCATAGGCCGTAAGTCCGCCAATGTGATCATGCGGGGTGCAGGCGTAAAGGCCGAAGGTGTTATTGTGGATCTTCACGTAGTACGAGTGGCACCACGTATAGGTATTGCCACCGGAACAGATCCGAAAAAAATAGAAAACCAGATCATGGAGGTAATCCCTGAGAAAGACTGGGGAGAGATCGGAATGGCCATATCTTTTCTTGGGCGCGAGACCTGCAGACCTACCCATCCCAAACATGAAGATTGCGTTATGCGAAAACATTGCGAGTATTATAAAGCGAATCATTAGGCAGTCTTAAACAATCGCCCCGTTCCGCATAGTTATATCCATAAAGAGATACAACTATGTTAAAATATGCAGGATGGATTTCGCTGGGCTCATTGATCTCCTCGATCATTATACTTTCTTCTTTTATGAAGGAAAAGCCTTCGTTTGAAGGCATTGCCAGAAAAGTGGAGAAAAAAGCCGATCCTGCACCAGTCTCGCTGATCGTCAGGACTCAGGCCATGTCTGATCACAACAAAATTCAAAGTCCGGCTATTGCAGAAATCGTTCCGGTGGAAGTAAAGCTGCCCGAACCGGCAGAAGTAAAGAAGGAAGAAGAAAAGCCTCTGGTGAAAAAAGAGGTGAAAAAGCCGGCACCAAAAAAGAAGGAAATTCCTGAACCTCTGAAAGAAGAAGTTGCCGTAGCAGAAGAAGCTCCTGTCGTTATTGAAATTACTTCCAAACCAGATACGACTGTAACTGTATCGGTTTCAGGAACAAGCACTGAAGCAGCGCCGGCAAAAAAGAAAAAGAAGAAATTTCTATTCTTTAAATGATTTCAATTTGCCGTCCTTCCGGGTCGCAACTTGTTTCTTTTTACCCGCATTTGCAAAATGCAATTTTTCTTTGAAATAGTGAATAACTATTTTTATCACTTAAAGAAGAATCTCTTATCCATAACCAGCTAATCTTGATAGAGTTAAATTCTATTCAATTTTAGTCCTTTTTAGACTTCAAGTTTTCCACACCCTGGTATTCAACCTTGAAAAGTATAATGTAACTTTGTGTCATATTATTTAAGGTTGATATGAGAGTTTTAGTTTTACTTTTCCTGATGGCCCTGAGCCATCTAAATTTCGCAACAAGCATCATTACGGTGGTTGACAATAATGGTGACTGGAGTGATGCATCCACCTGGGATCTGAACCGCCTACCGACCAATGGAGATATTGTAAAGATACCTTCAGGCAAAACTGTTCAGGTAAGCCTTAATGTCTATCATAGTGTTCCTCAGTATGTTCTTCTGCAGATACAGGTTTCCGGCACATTGCAGTTTGTAGCTTCCGGACAGCTTAATCTTCAATGCCAGTCATCGGTCTGCACCATCGGTTTGGGAAAAATTCCTGCCACTGGCTGCAATTGCAATCAGATTACCATGGGTACTGGTGAAGCTGCCTGGAAAGGAGATTATGCTTCTGTTTTTGGAGGTGCCTGCGTTACCTCTCCCTGTGCTTCTCTTCCGGTAAACATCGTTGATTTTGAAGCGAAAGAAGAAAGCGGGGTCATAGCCCTTTCATGGACAGCAGCTCAGGAAATAAACCTGGAAGGATATCAGATAGAAAGATCAGGGGATGGAATTCATTTCGATGCCCTAGGATCTCAGCCCTCTTTTAACAGTGCCAATACAATATCTTACAGTTATACAGATCTTCAGCCTCTGCAGACTCTTTCTTATTACAGATTAAAAATCCTGGATAAAGATCAGTCCGCAAGCTATTCATCAATCATTCAGGCAGCAGGTTCTGCCTCTGCCATCAATGTTTATCCGAATCCGGCAACAGGCGGCTATTTCAATGTACTGATTCCTGTCAGCGCCTCTCTTGAGAAAGTGAGCATTTCCTTAAAGGACGGCTTGGGTAAAGAAGTCATTTCCCTGGATCTTTTATCACAAGGTGAAATACTCACGGTTCCATGTTCTTCGCTTAGTTCTGGTATTTATATGCTGAGCGTCCAAAGCGGAAAATTCAACGTATCCACGAGGCTGGTTATTCAATAATAAAGACCTCATTCACAGCAAGGTTCTGCTTGCTACCAAAGAGTTAAAAACCCGGACATGTCCGGGTTTTTTTGTTTTCTAACTACATTCTTGCGTTATAAGTCATTGTATTTCATGCCCATGGAGCGTTATGGAAGGTAGTTTTCCTTACTTTTTGATTTCGAAAGCGACGTTTTATTATAAATTGAAAATCAGGTGATTATAAAAATAATTCTTGGCGGCTTACAATTTATTCTGAAATCCTGAACAAGTAATTGCGCTCTATGTTATATATTTAAATAAATAATCTGCTTACTGCTATGATAAGTAAAGAATTAAAAGAAAAAATAGTCCATGAATTGACTCTCATTACCAGAGAGCATGGAAGTGTAAGGGCGCACGAAAAAATGACAGATCTTTTTGTGGACAACCCAAGGCAGCTTAGAAATGAGCTTGAGCGGCTGATGATCGAAGTCAGACGTACATTAAGAAACCAGAATTAAAGCAAGTTCAAGAAAAAAGGCCGGAAAACCGGCCTTCGTTTTTTTATGGAGTATAGATCTGCTATTCCATTTCCTTCCCTTCACGCACATCCAGGTCCAACAAATTATATAGTAATCCGGCAATCGCGCCTCCTGCAAAAGGGCCGATGATGTAAATCCAGAGATTACCAATCGAGTTTCCTCCTTTCATTGTATCCACGAGGATTGGACCTATACCTACAGCAGGGTTAAATGCGCCGCCAGAAATCGGTCCGCCGGCAAAGGCTGCAGCCAGCACGGTAAAGCCTATGGCTAATCCATAGTATGAATTTCCCAATGTTTTCCGGGAAGTGGCCACGTTTAAAACCACCATCGCCAGAAGGAAGGTGAAGAGTAATTCCACAATCAGGAATTCACTGGAAGTGAAATTAGGATTGGGCGTAGGAGCAACGGTTTTATGATGAAGGTAGAGATACATGAAAGCCCCCAGCAAAGCGCCCACTATTTGAAACACCATATAGATCAATGCTTCTTTGACGCCAATGGCTTTTCTGATAAGAAGGGCAAGCGTCACAGCAGGATTGTAATGGGCACCTGAAATATGTCCCCCCATATAAACCAGAACCATCAGCCCGGCTCCAATAGCCAGCGGATTTCCGGTCAGCAATACAATAAGCACCAGAAAAAAAGTGCCGGTCATCTCAATGATATAATTTCTCATAAGCAATCAGTTTAACTATAAATATCTTACAGAGGTATTATTTTTTTGCCTTAAATCAAAGTGAATCCGGAAGCTATTTATGCACAGAAAGCAATTCCCCGGCATTCGCAGCCGCTTACCGGTATATTTTTCTTCTTTACCGATTTTTCCTTAGTTATCGGCAAACCACCCCCTATTTTTGAATCATTAATTATGAATTATGAAAACATTTACCAACAAAGCATTCTGGGGCGGCCTGTTATTTATCGGAATAGGAATCGTTTTTCTCCTGAGGACCTTAAACCTGCTGCCTCCTTATTTCCCGGCCTATGTCTTTACCTGGAAAATGATCCCCTTCATCGTTGGCCTTTACCTCTTGCTAAGCGGGAAACGTTTCGGGCTTTTTCCTTTGGGAGTGGGCATTTATTTTCTGATTCCGGATGTTTTCGGAATTGCTCCCCTGAGCATGGAAATATTCTGGCCTGTGCTTGTCATCCTCGCTGGCATCGGGATGATGAGCAGGGTATTCCGAGATCCCCGGAAAAACAAATGGCACCGATGGAAAGACCTGCACAAGTATAAACAACAAAGTGAAAAATCTGATTTTATGGAAAACACAGCAATATTCAGCGGGGAGCAGAAAACCTACAGCTCCTATGATTTTAAGGGAGGAAAGATCACCTCCATCTGCGGAGGCCTGGAAATTGACCTAAGCAATTGTTACCTGTCCAAAGAAAACAATGTGATCGATCTGCTGATCGTGGCCGGAGGCGTTACCCTCACCGTATCCAAAGAATGGAATGTGAGAAGCGAAGTGATGCCGGTAATGGGAGGTGTGTTCGATCATATCAACGAAATGCCCGGCGCTTACCAGGATCCGGCAGCAGAAATAATTATCAAGGGAACCATCGTGATGGGCGGTCTTGAAATCAAGAGAAAGTAGATGCTCAACCCCATTCTCAGCAGACTGCGCTATTTTTATATTTACCTCATGGTATGGGCCCTCATCGCGGGGGTCCATACCTGCATTTTATGGCAGTTCTACGGAATTCCTCTTTCCTTCGCCCTGATCGACGGACTTGTATTTAACCTGTTGCTCGCGGCCCTGGGACTTACACTCTGGTATCCGGTACGGTATGTAAATTTTGATACCCAGAATGCACTTACGGTATTTCTCAACCACGTGGCTATCTGCTTTTTATTCCTCTGCCTCTGGATAGGCGGCGCATACCTCTTCCTGCAGATGCTGTGTGAATCAAATACCAGGTATCTGGATTTCCTGCACAGTTCTTTTCCATGGAGATTTTTTACAGGATTACTTTTCTACTCCATCATCATTCTGAATTATTACCTCTTCATCTATTATGTTTCCTTCAAAAAGAAATTGATCCGGGAGAGTGAAATGCAAACGCTGATCCGCGACACACAGCTTTCTTTACTCAAGTCGCAGCTTAATCCACATTTTATTTTTAACAGCCTTAATTCGGTCAGCGCCCTTACCCTTTCAGATCCGGCAAGGGCTCAGGATATGGTGATACGACTTTCTGCCTTTCTCCGCTATGCGCTCGGACAGTCGGCTCATGAAATGATCAGCCTTTCGGAGGAGCTGGAAAACTGTATGCTTTACCTGGATATTGAAAAGACCCGTTTCGGCGATAAACTGCTGGTGGAAACAACGATTCAGCAGGGAACCGAACAGCAAAAAATCCCTGGCATGATCCTTCAGCCTCTGCTGGAAAATGCCATCAAATATGGCGTATATGAAAGCCTTGAACCGGTCACGATTCATATAGCCGTCACTCAGGAAGAAAATTTTCTGACGATACAGATCTCAAATGTCTTTGAACAGGAAGCGGAATTGAAGACAGGCAAAGGACTTGGACTGAAAAACGTATCTGAACGCATGCAGCTGATTTACGGGAACCGGGACCTGTTCAGAATTGATAAGAAGGATGGAATATTTCAGGTAACTTTACATTTTCCTCAAACCGCTTGAACGATACATTGATCCGGGTAATTATCATCGACGATGAACCGCTGGGAAGGGACCTGCTCAGGACTTTTCTGAAAGGACATTCCTCCGTAGAGATCCTCGCCGAATGTGCCGATGGTTTCCAGGGCCTGAAAGCGATCCAGGAACTGAAGCCCGACCTGATCTTTCTGGATATACAGATGCCCCGCATCACCGGCTTCGAAATGCTGGAACTGATCGAAGAGCCGCCCTTTATTATTTTTACCACGGCTTACGATGAGTATGCCATCAAAGCCTTCGAGCTGCAGGCGATCGATTACCTGCTCAAACCTTTTTCCAGGGAGCGCTTTGGACGTGCCCTAGAAAAAGCCGAAGAAAAAATCCGGCAAAAGAGCAATTCGCCTGCGCAGGTCAGAGATCTTCTCAGTCATGCTCTCTATCCCGAAGGGAAAATGGAACGCATTGTGATTAAAACAGGATCAAAAGTCAAAGTCATTCCAGTGCAAACGGTTTTATACCTGGAAGCTCAGGACGACTATGTGATGGTCTATACCGCAGAAGGAAAATTTCTGAAGCAGCAGACCATGAAATATTTTGAAACAGCGCTGGACTCTTCACAGTTTATCAGGATACATCGTTCCTACCTCGCAAATATCCAGGAGATCAGCATGATTGAACCCTATGAAAAGGAATCGTACCGCCTGGTATTAAAAAACAATGCAAGGCTGCCCATCAGCAAAAGCGGTTACAGCAGACTTAAAAAGGCTCTGAACTTTTAAACAAGTCTCTGCTTTTCAGAACGCTTTATTTCCTATATTGATCATCGTCTAAGCTTACGGACACTATGCATGGAAACAGAACTACTGAAAGAAGATATTTATAGAATACTCCTGGCCTTATTACTGGGAGGCCTGATCGGAGCGGAAAGAGAATACCACA
>JBJMLY010000156.1:0-6249 GCA_045805025.1 Cytophagaceae bacterium
CCTCCGCATATTTCTTTTGCTGAAGATAAAGACGCCCTATTCCGTTGTAGGCGTTCGACATCCACAGCTTATTCTGAAATTTCTCTGCCTTCTCAAGGGTGATCAGAAAATTCTCCAGCACATGGTCGTACTGTTTCATTTCAAGATAACAACGCCCGATATTAAAATTGCAGACCAGGTTGCTGAATGGGAAAGCGCCTGATTTATTCAGCTGCTCTCTTGCCTCCCATAGATGGTTGAGGGCAATATCAAAGTTACCCAGGGAACGATAGGCGCTACCCAGCGTTGCCGAACATACGGCTACGCCATCGGGAGCATCATTTTCAGCGAATATTCTTTGTGCCTCAATCGTATTGGGAATCATGACCTCAAAGCGTTCATTGAAAAAATCGTTGGTGCCCATCGTATAAAGACCATACCCATAAAGCAGAGGCTTGCTTTCTTTATAAGGCTTGGACCATTCGAAGAACGATGTTGAAATCTTTTGCCGCTGTTCACGGGTAAAGATGGGAAATACCGAAATCAGGGAAGAAAAAAAATCGGCAGGTTCTTTTCTTGAAGCTTTCAGCTCTTCAAGGAGAATCTCCATCTTTTCAAAAGGTGTCATGAAAACAGGTTTGTATAAAATTACAAAAAGAATGGCATAGAAATGTCCCGGTGGGAATTCTCTATTTTCCGTAATACCTGGACATCCTCCATATCAGGTACTTGCCCAAATCCGAATCGTCAGAAAGCTCAAAGTCTCCGTCTTCCAATGACAGGCAATCCTGATTTATTTCCAGAATGGAATTCGCATCAATGGTTTTTGTCCTGTTCCATAAAGGCGCCTTTTTGGTACGCACGATCTGTTCTCTGGAAAAGGTATAGGTAACCTTATAAAACAGCCAGATAAAAATAAAATAGAAAACCGCCGCCGAGACGGCTCCCAGGAAGGTCCAGGCGATTGTCCACTGACCGTCAGTACCCCAGTTGAAAATTGCCACGAACATTGCGATAAAGCTCACGACAAACCAGAAGCCGATAGAGAAGAACCAGTAAATGCCTCCGGCAAACTTCCTTTTGTAGTATGATATTTCCAGAATGCCGAGCGACTCTTCTTCCGTAATGTTCTCAGGCTGCATAAGGGTACTGGCTGAAGCAAGGAATTTCTGAGCTTTAACTTTAATGCCCTGATCCATTTCGCCGGAGGCAATCAGTCTGCTTTCGACTTCATCGTTGATGGGCAGCCCCAAAAAGTCACTGAGGACTTTAGCATCTTTCAGCGCGAAGGACTTGGAAAGATAATCACTGAAGCGGATCTTACCCTCCGGGGCCAGGATCAGGTCAGCAAAATAATGTATTGTTCTTGATTTGCCGGAGCTGCTGGTCTGAATATAAAAGCCAAGTTCGATTTTAACCATATCATCAAACGAAAGATCGACGTATGACTTCTTATTGAAAGCGCTGTTGAACTTCATATGGATTTTCCGGCTGCTCTTATCAAAAGTTGTGATCACATAGCGGTTCGCCATAACAGGAATCAGAAGAAAAAAAGCGGCGAAGGCTCCTACCACATAAAAGGCAAATGTAGGCGGCGGATTATCAAAGACCTGAGGCTTAGTGATCATGGTATACAGAAGCCAGAGCCAGAGCAGACCGCCGACCAGCATAATGATCTTAAAAACCGGACTAGCTTTTTCCTGAAGGATCAGCTGAGAATCGTTTACTTCTTTGATGGAGGAACTATAGGAATAATATCCGGTAAGCCTGAATGCAAGACTGCTCATAAAAATAAATCAAGTAGGTTATGTGCCTGATACGTTCAGACTGAGCTTTAAGTTAACCGAATGAGCATGAAATTAAAGAGCATTCTTTTAACTTACAAGATCCGTATATGCAACAAAATCAAGAATATCCTTGCAATTATATCATCGCGAGGATATACATCCACCCTATAATACCGCAGACTATTCCCATAATACTTAATGTATAAAGTACCATTGACATGACTTCATTAGCAAGCTTCAACTTTATTAATAAAATCAAAGCAATAGCAGAGCATGGTAACAAGGATAAAAAGAAAAAAGGAAAATGAGTAATAAGGAAAAAATAAGGGAAAAACATAAAACCACCTATTAACAGAGCTTTCCAATGCCTTCCAATATATTTTAACATATAATTCCTATAGTAACGGCGAACGGGACTTTCTATTTATAAAGCTCATAACTGTATTTCCATTTCTTTTTCACGGTAGCACCTTCCATTAACAGCTGCTCTTCCAGCGCTTTTGAAGTGGAATAATAGTTAAAAATATATTTCCTGATGGAATAGGCTCCTGTTAGGACATATTCGGTAAGCCGGCCTTTGTCATCGTAGATGAATTCTTCTTTTTCTTTCTCGTTATCTGCAGAAGAAATTTTTACCAGTCTTCCTTCTGCATTATAAGTATAGTTCTGTGTCCTGCTGAAGGTAGAATCCGATGCAAGGGCTGTCATGGTTTTACTGAGCTTATCATTTTCATAGATGAAAACTTTTAAATAAGCTTCTCCTTTTTGCGCCAGAAGAGAACTCGTGGTTAGTGCTGTTTCTTCATTATACAAGAATACGTCCCACTCCATAAGAACATTCTTTTTAATCTTTTTATCCGATTTTAACCTGCCCTTACTATCCCATTCATAGTCTACTATAAGAGATGTAAGATTCCCCTCGATATACTCCAGCCGTTGAAAAGGCCTTTTGCTCTTATCCTTCATATAGCGGAGAGACACGGGCAGCTTGTCCTTCGGATTAAGCCCGTGCGTCGTATAGTTAATCAATAACTGCACATCGGGTAAACTCTGAGGATTATATTCGTAGTTTATGACGATAACTGTATCTTGTCCATATTCGGTGTAGATATCCTGGAAGGTCTGAATCCTGCCGGTGCTGTCAAATCCGTAACTGTATTTACTTTTTACCTTGCTGAGCTTTTCTTCTTCCTTGTTCAGCGATAGTTTATTATCGTACGATGAGTATTCTTTAATAGAAATCTTTTTTATCCTGTTCGCTGCAATATACCTGTTATTGAACCAGTGCGGGGCGTCAAGCGGATAGCTTCCGGGTGACGAAAATAATTCAGGCTTCACAAGAGCTCCCTTCGCGTCATAGTAACCATATTCAGGAAGTATCTGAGAGAATGAAGGTACTCCCAATGATAATAACAGGAAGAAGAATAGAATAAAAAAATATCTCATAAGATGAAAAAATAAATATCATTCAAGATACGAATAAAACCGGGATAGCTATTTGATGCTGCAAGCTCGCTTTCATGAGCTAGCAACTAAAATTTCCAGAGGCTACCTGGCAACAACAATCTTCTGATAATATAGCTCCTGATGGGAAGTCCGGACCTGAAGCAGATAAACACCATTCGTAAAACCGGCGCAGCCGATCTCTGCTTTGCCATTAAAATCTTTAGCGTCAAGTACCGTTCTTCCCATCATATCAGTGATCAGCAGATCAAATTTATGCTGAGGCAGATCAATGGTAAATAAATCCTGAGATGGGTTGGGGTAAACAGAAAGGGATTTTCCCAATGCCGGATCATGCAGTCCGGCAACGGTACATCCCAGATCCAGATCCCTGATATACCCCCAGAGCTCGTTGTCGAAGGTAGAAAATGCAAAAGTCACTCCATAAGCAGAAGACCCGGTTCTTACCACCACTAACTTACTGCTGGGTACTACATAGATCTTCTGATCATTTTTTCCCAGGGCACAGAACATATCTGAAGGTGCATTGTCCATAAGCATTCCACTGAATACAGTCTGCAACCCTGGCCCCATGTATGAACTCTTTCCATTGAGCCACCACAGGTAGCCATAGCTTAAATTAAAGCTCTGGGATGTCCGGGTCATGGCATTAAAATAGGCCGTATCATGCAGGATCGTATCCCCATTCCAGACTCCTCTGTTTAAACTCATCAGACCGAAACGGGCCATTCCCCTGGCAGTGCTGTAATAGATACCCTGATACCAGAAACCGGACAAGCCGATATGAGAACCAACATTGGTATTCGTAAAATTATTATAGGATACACCCGCAGTCTTGCTCACAACAGCCTGCAGATGCTTATATGCACCGGTGTGGTATGCCCAGCGGGTACCACGATCCTGAAGATAAAGCAGGCAAGTACTACTGCTATCCTCATTGTCGCATGGACCCGGAGGGGTATCATCCATACCGCTGCTCATGGTCAGAAGATCACGGACTGTAATCAATCCTTCTTTGGCGGCAGGCTCCGAGGTCCATCCCGGGCCAAGATACGAGGATACGGAATTTCCGATGGTGAGTAATCCTTTTTCCTGGGCAATTCCCGTGAGCGTAGCGGTAAGACTTTTCCCGGCAGAGGCCCAGTAATGAATCGAATCGGCAGTGAATGTCCCGAAATATTTCTCCAGAACAATTTTGCCATCCTGAAGAATAATAAAGCCTTTTGTATTTCTGCTTTCTAAAAAATTGTAAAGCGAATCGATCCTTGGCTGGCACCAGCCGAAGCGCGAAGGAGAAAGAGTATCCCATGTTGTACCTGTCAGGGGAGGAAAATAAAGCGATTGCCCCATGGAAGCAGAAAAAAAGAACGGAATAATAAGCGGAAGCAGTCTTTTCATTTATCCATTAGACTCAGCTTATACATGATGGTTTAACAGAGCCTGAAATAATTTAGCAAATAAAATGCTATATATCAAGATGAGAACTTCTTAATTGGCCTGCATTCTGCCATTATGGAAAAATCGTTTTCAGAATTACCGAAATATTCTGAGCGTCGGTCAGAATCATCAGATGAGTTCCTCCTGGCACCACGACTGGATCCTTGATCTTTTTCAACGGGAATATGCGGTCTTTGCTTCCGTGAATATGCATGAGGCCGGATGGATAGACCTTATTTTTCCAGCTCACCACACAATGTACCGCCCGCCGGTAGTATTTTGGAGGCATAGTCTTCATCATATCGTGAAATAATCCTGACTGCGCCTTTTGGATGCCGAACATGGAACGGGCAATCATGGCGGAACGGATGCATACCTGATCGCTCATGATCCGATAAATGGGAAATATCCGTAGCAACTTCATGCGAAATGGCATCTCTCTTTTCGTTTTGATACTTGATATAAGAATGGCATGTCTTGGTTTGTACACCTTCGCAATCTCAATCACGCACATCCCGCCGAAGGAAACACCCGCAATGGAAAATGGATGAGTGGTATCAATGGCCTGAGCCATGCGCAAGGCATAATCCTTCAGGCTTTCATGTTTGTTTACCGGTATCCATTTGATCACTTTGATTTTGCATGGGACATCCAGACCCTGGAAAAGCCGCTCGTCCATACCAAGACCAGGGATAAGGTAGAGCGTGTAAGTGGAATCCCTCGGCTGGGAAAAACCTGCGGAGCAGAAAAAGAAAAAAATAAGCACCCATCTGCCAGAGAATGTATCCATGATGTATGAATATAATTTCACACTACGAATATATCACGAATTTTAAGCGGCACAAAACAAGGATGATATACCATCAGTAGAAATGTTGAAGGATGTCGCGCTTCCGCTCAAGCCCTTATCTGGCAGTAACCTTCCTGTATCGGTTATATCCGGTTATCTTACCCTCTTCTTCTATCTCTATTTCCATCGTTGTCCGGCTGAGACTTTTTAGCTTGCGCTCGAAATGACGGATCGCACGGGGATATCTTACCCCAAAGAGCATGATAGAATCCTGTTTCAGATACCACTTCCCATATCGCCCCGGATTCGTTGGCTGATCATAAATCTGGCAAGTGCTGTCTTTGAGGAATTCATATTCGTGATAACGGTCATCTCCGGCTTTGATACGTTCTTGTTTTCCCTGATGCGTTATACTTACCAATTTCCATTTGCCTGTGATCATTCCTGCTGAATCAGTTTGTCCCACAGCGGAAGAAATAATAAATAATGCAAACATGCCTGATATCAATATTGATCGCATCGCTTGTATTTATGATTGCCTCGTCTCGAAATACGTTTACAGTATTACCTCATGAGGTTTTAATTTTTCTTTAAATACTCATCTATATCTCCAGGGTGACGAAAGACCGGAAGATGAACTTCTTCGAGTAGTTCGATAAATTCTTCTCTATCAAAAAAACCATCCTTAGGATAGGCTTTAACCTGATTACACATCACACAGGCCGAGACATGTGCCACAGGCATACCTGACTTAAAAAAAACGATACCGTGATGAGGTATAAAGCAGGAAGC
>JBJMLY010000157.1:0-5226 GCA_045805025.1 Cytophagaceae bacterium
AAAATCTCTCCGTTAAAAAGACTTTTGCTGAGGTCGGCGTTGGTGACAATATTTCTGTAGTCGTAATTGTTGATCCCGATGCGGTCGATTTTCGCTTTAAGTTTCATCTCGGCATCGTCCAGGTTGAAGCCTTCGCCTTTGATGTTCCCGTTTATATCCAGAAGCTGCAGGTGCTCCGGATTGTTAACCAGCTTTCCGAGGTTGAATGCATGGGTAATGAGATGTCCTTCATAGCTCGACTTTTTATCATTGAGCTTCAGGTTGATGTCGGTAATGACCTTGCCCAGGTCGGTATTGAAATTTCCCTTGGCTACAAAGTCGTTGAAGAAGCCTATGTATTCTCCGTTGCCCGACATTTTACCAAACTTATTCACTACGGCGTAAGAATTATGGTCGATATACTGCTTCAGATCCACCGCATGAATGGTGGTGTTGTTGAAGTGCAGTTCCACAAAGGTTTCGTCGATGTTTGGAAGTCCGTCGAAACTGATTTTTCCTTTCAGGTTGCTTTTTTTTCCGAAGTTCAGGTCCAGGTCCTTGACCGTAAAACGATTTACGGTGCCGTCAAAATTTCCGGAGACTAAGGCCAGCTCATGCATATTTTTCAGAGCAGGAGCGAACCAGGCG
The DNA here is from genome assembly GCA_045805025.1 of Cytophagaceae bacterium. Classification (GTDB taxonomy): domain Bacteria; phylum Bacteroidota; class Bacteroidia; order Cytophagales; family Cytophagaceae; genus DATMOV01. Next base: position 628 of record JBJMLY010000157.1, read on the forward strand.
ATGTCCTGGAAGCTGGCGGTGGAATTTTTAATACGGGATTGGATCCTGACTTCCTTGTTGAAGTCGGCCATTTCGGAAATGCTGTCGTAATTGAAAGCCAGGTAGTCTTCCACTTTGGTATTGCCGATCTCCGCATAGAGGTTTTCAAAGCTCATCTGCTTTGAAGTGATGCGATATAAAGTGTTTATTCTATGCACCTTCAGAAGTATGCTGGTTTCCCGCGTTCTGAGGTTTTTGATATCGATCTGGAAGGTATCGCTGACAGCAAGAAGGTCCGACACATCGGCATACACACTGTCGAAGCCGAAATGGTTATGGTCAAATCCGCTCCGGTCTCTGGGGTCGCGGTTATCGTTATAGCTGAAAGCCATGTTTTCGATACTTACCCGGTCGATCTTGAAAGGCGACGATTCTGACTGGGTTGTGTCGCCGGTCGCCAGGTTTTGCAAGGCATCGATAAACTGGTTGATGTTGATTTTCCAGTCGGGTGCGTAACGGGTGAGGTTTACAGAGCCGTTTCTCAGCACCGCTTTATCAATATTGAATTTTGCTTTATGCAGGGAAGTGATTCGGAAGTCAACTTCCAGCTCACCGACGTAGATCATTTGTCCGCCATTGGGATCTTTAATGCTTACGCCTTCCAGCACCAGCACATCGAACCAGTTCATATCCACACGGTCGACATGCACCGGGAATTTTAATTTCTCGCTCAGGTAATCGGTGGCTTTTCGCGCAGCGCGCGTCTGAACGGCCGGAAATTGAAGGGCAATGGTAAGTCCGGTAAGAAAAAGAATAGCCAATATCATCAGTGAGAGAATAATTTTGATTATCCTCTTTATGATATTTGTTATTAATTTCTTTATTTGTTGCAAAGATTATGGACGTTACGATTCTGGCTATTGAGTCATCCTGCGACGAAACCGCTGCTGCTATTATTCACAACGGCAAGATACTTGCCAATGTTATTGCCACACAGGACATACACCGCAAATACGGCGGAATAGTTCCCGAATTAGCTTCCAGGGCACATCAGGCGAATATTATACCCGTTGTGACTCAGGCACTGAATATAGCAAATATATCCAAAAAAAGCCTAAATGCCGTCGCTTTTACCCAAGGACCCGGTCTTCTTGGCTCCTTATTGGTCGGTATTTCCTTCTCCAAATCTTTTGCCCTTGGCTTAAAGCTTCCGATTATCGGCGTAAATCACATGCAGGCGCATATTCTGGCGCATTTTATTGATGAGCCGAAACCCTCGTTTCCTTTCTTATGCCTGACCGTCAGCGGCGGACATACGCAGATCGTGAAAGTGAATGATTACCTGGATATGGAGATCATCGGGGAAACCCAGGACGACGCCGTGGGCGAGGCTTTTGACAAATCCGCTAAAATGCTTGGATTGCCATATCCTGGCGGGCCCTTAATTGATAAATATGCAGCAGAAGGAAATCCGAAGGCATATCATTTTCCGGATGTAGATACTCCCGGACTTAACTATTCATTCAGCGGGATTAAGACCGCTATTCTGTATTTTCTGAGAGATAACACAAAGGAAGATCCGGAGTTTGTTACAAAAAACCGGAATGATATCTGCGCCAGCATTCAGCATACATTAATAGAAATACTGATGAAAAAGCTCAGAAAGGCTGCTAAAGAATCGGGAATCAATGAAATAGCGATTGCCGGAGGTGTTTCGGCAAATTCAGGTTTAAGAAAAACACTGAATGAGCACGCACAAAAACAAGGCTGGAAGGTTTATATTCCTAAATTCGAATATTGTACAGACAATGCGGCGATGATCGCAATGGCGGCTCACTACAAATACCTGAAAGCAGAATTCAGCCCTCAGACCACCGGGCCGGATCCAAGGATGAGGTTTTAATTTTAGTAGTGAGTCATGAGTATTGAGTAGTGAGTAATGAAGTGTTAATGTGTTAAAGTTGGTCGCGAGGTTTTAATGACTATTGACTAATGATCAATGACAGTAAAAAACATCAATACGAATAATAATTTCTAAGCATAGTATAACAAAGCACTGAGCACAAAGCACTCAGCACTATATGGCGAAGCAGAAGATAGAAAAGAACGTACAGATCAAAAATAAGAAGGCAGGCTTTGAGTATCATTTTATTGATACCTACATAGCGGGTATTGTGCTGACGGGTACGGAAATAAAATCAGTGCGGCAATCGAATGTGAACCTGCAGGAAGCCTATTGCTTTGTGCAGGACGACGAGATGTTCATCAAAAACATGCACATCTCGAAGTATAACGAAGGCACCCATTATAACCACGATCCCTTGCGGGAGCGCAAGCTTCTGCTGAAGAAAAAGGAAATAAAAAAGCTGGTGGTAAATCTGAAGGACAAAGGGTTGACGGTGATTCCCGTCAAACTTTTCATCAACGACCGCGGATTTGCCAAGCTGGAAATAGCATTAGGCAAAGGAAAGAAGCTTTACGACAAGCGGGAAGATATTAAGGCGAAGGATGTGAAGAGGGAGATGGATAGGAGGGAGTAATTTTGAATTATGAGTTTTGAATTTTGAATTATAACAGATTCAGTTTACACATCTGATGACTAATGACTATTGACAAATGACTAGTTAATGACAGACGATCAACATACAGGTAGTCCGGGAGAGAGCCCATACGGCATATGCCACCTCAGCGTGGTGCCTGTACGCATGGAGCCGGCCGATAAGGCTGAGCTCGGCACACATCTGCTCTTCGGCGATGTATTTGTGCTGGGAGAAAGGTCCGCGGATCAGAAGTGGATCAGGATTACCATAACCGCAGATAACTACCAGGGCTGGATCGATGCCAAGCAATACAGAAGCATCTCCAAAGAATACTTCGACCTGATCCTGACGTATGAATCGCCCTTATGCAAAGGATTGGTCGGGCTGCTGCAAAGCGATAAACGCTTTATCCCCATTCTGATGGGAAGCGTACTGCCCTTTTTCAGGAACGGTACAGTAACCCTTGAAGGAGAAGTGCTGACCTATCAGGGCGAAACCGCCTATGTCAAAAGAACCAACGACCCCCGCCAGCTTGAGGCCATCGCCCATTTTTACCTGGGCGCGCCTTACTTATGGGGCGGCAAATGTCATTTTGGGATCGACTGCTCTGGATTTGTGCAGCAGGTCTTTAAATTCTGCGGATACAGCCTACCCCGCGATGCCCACCAGCAGGCTGAATGCGGTACGGATGTTCCATTTTCCACTATTAAAGCGGGTGACATGGCCTTCTTTGCCGATGACAGCGGCAGGATCATGCATGTGGGCATCATCACGCAAAGCGGACACATCATCCACGCCTCCGGAGAAGTCAGGGTTGACCATTTTGACGTAAAAGGGATCTTTAACGTAGAAAAAAGGCTTTATACCCATAAGCTGGTCAGTATTAAGAGGCTATTACATTAGAATTCATAGCTCATTCTCTTCACTTCCATTCAAAATTCACCATTTAAAATTCAAAATTTTTATAGTATCTTTGCACCCTGCTTCAGTTGGAGCGGTGCCTCTTGCAGGCAAAACATAAACTAAAATTTCAGTCCCCATGCTCTAAGGGCTGATGTAATCAAGAGCAATTTTTATGGCAAAAAATCAAGGTGAAGAAGGCTTTAACTGGGAGATCGCTGACAACAGAGGTTTCGGAGGTTCTTACACAAGCAAGGAAAAAGCTGAATTCGAGAAAATGTACGAAGGTACGCTTACCGAAGTAAAAGAGAAGGAAGTAGTTACCGGTACCATTGTAGGCATCACAGACAGAGATGTCATCTTAAACATCGGTTTCAAATCCGACGGGCTAGTACCTCTTTCAGAATTCCGTGATATGGAAGACTTTAAAGTAGGTCAGCAGGTAGAAGTATTCGTGGAAGATCAGGAAGACACCAACGGTCAGCTGATCCTTTCCAGAAGAAAAGCGAAGATCGTAAAGGCATGGCAGAACATCCAGGGCGCTTTAGATAACGATTTAGTGATCGAAGGTATGGTGAAGAGAAGAACCAAGGGCGGACTGATCGTCGATGTATTCGGCGTAGAGGCGTTCCTTCCAGGTTCACAGATCGACGTGAAGCCGATCAGAGACTTCGATATTTTCGTAGGCAAAAAGATGGAAGTGAAAGTTGTGAAAATCAACTACACCAACGATAACGTAGTGGTTTCTCATAAAGTGCTTATCGAGAAAGACATCGAAAAACAAAAAGCAGAGATCCTCAACAACCTTGAAAAAGGACAGGTACTTGAAGGAGTTATCAAGAACATGACCAATTTCGGTGTGTTCATCGATCTTGGAGGCGTTGACGGATTATTGCACATCACTGATATTTCATGGGGCAGAATCAATCACCCTGAAGAAGTGCTTAAGCTGGATCAGAAAGTTAACATCGTGGTTCTTGACTTCGATGATGACAAGAAGAGAATTTCTCTGGGTATGAAACAATTGACCCCACTCCGATGGGATTCATTACCTGCTGAATTCATCGTAGGCTCTATAGTATTAGGCAGATTCGTGTACGTGGCCGATTTCGGCGCATTCCTGGAATTTCTTCCTGGCGTTGAAGGTTTGATCCACGTTTCTGAAATGTCATGGTCTCAG
>JBJMLY010000158.1:0-3754 GCA_045805025.1 Cytophagaceae bacterium
AATTTCCCCACAGACAGGTTAATATACCCGTATCTGAAACTGGGAAACATTGTTCATAAAACTTCCAGTCCAGATACTTTTTAATATTAAAATCTTCGGGAAACCAATCTATCGCCTCCACCAATTCAGGTTCGTCTGGTACTCCATTCTTTCGATAAAAAATATCTCCGGCCACTGTGTTTACCGGCAATTTTGAATCGTATGGTAAAAATTGTAATACGAAATCATGTGAGTATTGAGTCCATTTAATAATTCCATTTTCAATGAAGATTAATGCGATTGGAAATGAACCCAAATCTTTATATCTGAGAAGAGTTGCTGTTTTTGAGGTTTGAAATTTTTTAGCTAAACCTTCGATTTGATTCATGCTAAATTTTCCATGGGCCAATGGCTTAAATACAGCCTCCGGCATTAATAGTTCTTTTGCAAAGGTATTTGCTTCTATTTCCTGTGGTCCTTTTTTATACCAATCATTTAATGTTTTGTCGTTATCTGTATGAGCAATTAACTTTGATTTGTGCATAATGAAATGTCCAAGCTCATGCGCCAGAACATATCTACGAGGCGTATCGTAAATACATATGGGTGCTCGCTTACATTTGTTATAAATTCAAACTTGACCCTAAGACTTCAATTACCGGACACTGCTTTCTGGATCCGCAGCGTAAAACTGATCCGGTTACCGGACTTGCTTACAGCCGAAGAACGTATGAGCAATTGCTCAGAGACGTGGTAAGTGAATACGAGGAATGTACGGGCGTAAGCACTGTCAAACAATATGCCTTTACCCAGGAGGCGGGAAAACTGAAGGCCACTGCCAAACTGAATGTGAGAAAAGGGGAACCCAGCACAAAGGCAGAAGTATTTCAGGTCATTCCTGTTGCATCCGATCTTGTGTACGCAGGCTATGTAAGCGACGGGGAAGCTATTAACGGGAATTCAAAATGGTACAAAGACGCCAACGGAAATTATTTCTGGAGCGGGGGAACAATTAAAATATAAACGAATATGGACAAGTCAGTTAAAATTTTACTTTACATCGTACTCGGTGTCGTCGTGTTTCAGGGCGTATTTACCCTGTTCTTCAGTCATTCACTTTTAAAAGATGCGGTAGGAGATATCAAAAGTGTGAAGGCCGATCTTAAAAATATATCAGACAGCCTCTCTTCATCCAGGAAGCAGATCGGTTCGATTATGCAGAACCTGGATAACAATCAGACTAAAATGAACCTGATCAAGGGTCAGGTGGAAATACTATATCTTGACTATCACAACGACGAAGCAAAGTCAAAGATAAAAAGAGACAGCCTCAAAGTAGAGCTTCATAAACAGGAGCAATACATTGACAGCCTGAAGAACGAATTGGACGGACTTGATAAATAATAGACCTATGAAAAAAATACTCATCATTGCATGCATGCTGGCCTGTGTACTGCCATCGCTGGCCCAGACGAACACCGGCAAGGAAATCACTCTTTCCGATACATTCTGTTTTTCCAACCATAAGCCGCTTCCTTTTGTGACCGGCACTAGGATCTATACTTTGTGCGACACGCTATACATTATCAATAAACACAGGTATATGCTCTATGAAAAAGCAGCCGATGTGATCAGGGATAAAAAATACATCAACACCTGCAATGTGCTGATCCAGAACTACGAAGACCGACTGCAGGCTCAGAATAAGGCGTTCTATGCTTTATATGATAATTACATCAAGCTGGACAGTGTATCGCAGAGATCGATCACCGATACGAAGAATTCATTGGTGCAGGTAAATAATACCATTGCTTCGGCTCAGAATAATATTGTGGTAGTCGATAAGAAGATGGATGACCTGAAGAAAACGATCAATGAGCAAAGAAGAAAATCTTTTTTTGATAAAATTCTTTATGGAATTGGTGGGATTGCTGTCGGTATTCTTGGCGGTCTGATCATAGCGAATTAAGCATCACTATAAACAGGAAATTCCAGTATGTGGGCTAACCGGACTTCCTGAAGACTCAATAATATTTTATGTTCGGTTTCGGAGTTTTTGATATAGCCATCGGGCTTTTACTGGTCTATCTTATTTTAAGTCTGATAGCCACTTCCATCAATGAGGCCTTTATGAGCGCCTTTTCCTTTCGGGGAAGTCAGCTTCATTCCGCCATAAAGATCATGCTTAATGATCCTGATTCTGCCGGTCTGGCGGAAAAATTTTATCTGCATCCCATTATTCGGAAGCTTAGCGAGGAAGGAAGAACAAACCGTCCTTCCTACATATCCAGAGATCACTATTCCAAGGTGCTTATGGATATCCTCAGCAGCGATCCGGCGAAACCCTATTCATTCAGCGATATACAATCCAACATTGCTAAGCTTTCAGAGGGAGAAACCAAAGACCTTCTGCTTACTCTGGTTAAAGACGCCATGGGCGATGAAATGAAACTGAAGTCGAGGTTCGAAGAATGGTACACGGAAATGATGGACAGAACCACGGGCTGGTACAAAAGAAGGGTACATTATTATTTATTCCTTATTGGGCTGCTTTTAAGCATCAGCTTTAACGCCGACACCATTTTTATTGCCAGAAAGCTTTCGGAAGATCCGACGGCGCGACAGAATGTGTTGAAGCTTGCGATGGAATACAAAGCGAATCTGAAAGACATTCATTCCGATTCAGCCGCTGCGCTGAACGATCAGATCAAGGGATTGATGGAAGCGGAAGTCTCGAAGGTAAACATCATCCTGGGGATAGGATGGGATAAGAATATCTTTCATCATTTCATTACCAGCGGCTGGGCCATTGTATTAAATGTGATGGGCTGGATACTGACGGCTTTTGCCATATCACTCGGCGCCCCTTTCTGGTTTGATATGCTGAATAAGATAATTAATATCAGAGGTGTGGGGCTGAAGCCTGGCGAGAAGAAAAGCAATCAGGAAGGATGACAGAATGGCTAAGGACGGCGACTACAAAAAGATCTTTATCAGCTTTGCCATAGAAGATATTCAATACAGGGATTACCTTGTTCTTCAGACAGGCATTAAGCATGCTCCGTTCCGGTTTATTGATATGTCTGTCCGCAGGAGATGGAAAGAGCATGAATGGCAGAGAAGATGCAGGTTAAAGATCAGGTCCTGCGATGGCGTGATCGCGCTGCTGAGCAGGAACACCTATCATGCAGGCGGAGCCCGTTGGGAAATCCGATGTGCGCGGGAGGAAAAAATACCGGTAATAGGAATGCATATACATAAGATCAATAGAGGATGTATTCCTCCTGAACTGAAAGGTAAAAAAGTTTTATCCTGGACCTGGGAGAATTTAGAAGCATTTGTAAAATCATTATAAAAAACACAGTATGGATCCCGGACAAATGAATCCTGAAGAATTATTCTCCGACAAAAACCAGTACGGAGATAAGTATAGAGAGCATCTGTTTGAACAATATAAACTGTTCGTGGAAACCTCTCAGAAAGTAACGGATAAAAGAGCCGCCGCCAATAATTTTTTTCTTACGGCCAATACGGCGATCGTCAGCTTTATGGGATTTTCTTTTTCCGTATTTAAAGAATACTTCGAATACCCAACGATTCTTTTTTCTGTGACAGGGATTCTGCTCTGTGTTTTCTGGATCAATACCATCATCACCTACAGGCAGCTTAATACAGGCAAATTTTCAGTGATCCATCAGCTGGAAAGTCAATTGCCGGCCCGGCTGTTCTGTTATGAATGGAAGATCCTGGGCGAAGGAAAGGAACAAAAGAAATA
>JBJMLY010000159.1:0-3325 GCA_045805025.1 Cytophagaceae bacterium
CCCCAAAACCCCAAAACCCCATCTAAGTTTATAAAGTTTGTTTGAAAAAATTATTAAATTAACTTTTAATAAATTTATTTATTATACCAGCTTTATATGTAATAGGATCCTAAATTTCAAAAATTTCCTCGAATTTAACATGCGCGAGACGGCATTTCTTAAGATCAACGAAGCCAAGTGGAAGAAATTCGAAGGTTTGCTGGTAAACCGCAAAGCGCAACAGCCTGATCTTCTGGCCGAGCTTTTCGTGGAAGTAACCGAAGACCTTTCCTATTCCAAAACGCATTATCCCGAAAGCACAACTACTAAATACCTTAATGCCATGGCCTTGCGATTCCATCAGGCCATCTACAAAAATAAAAAGGAAGAAAAAGGACGCTTCGGCAAATTCTGGAAATACGAACTCCCTTTCCTGTTCAAAGCCCACCACCGTGAATTGCTCTATGCCTTCATCATTTTTATGATTGCATGCCTGATCGGTGCCGTTTCCGCGGCGTACGACGACCGCTTTGTAAGGCTTATCCTGGGCGACAGCTATGTTAACATGACCCTGGAAAATATTGAGAAAGGCGACCCGATGGCCGTTTATAAAAAAATGGACAGCGGAGTCATGTTCCTCTATATTACCTGGAATAATATCAAAGTTTCTTTTTTTGCATTTGTACTCGGACTGTTCTTTTCTTTCGGAACAGGTTATATGCTTTTCAACAACGGCGTGATGCTGGGCTCTTTCCAGTACTTTTTTTACAAAAAAGGATTGCTGCTTACGTCTTTCCTGACGATCTGGATCCATGGAACGTTGGAGATCTCTGCCATCGTCATTGCCGGTTGCGCCGGACTGGTCATGGGAAACAGCATTTTATTCCCGGGTACCTATACCCGAATGGAATCTTTTAAGAAGGGAGCCAAAAACGGTCTGAAGATCGTGGTCGGACTGATCCCCATTTTTATTGCCGCGGGATTCCTGGAAAGCTTTATTACACGCCATACGGAATATCCCTCCGCTGTCAAGGCTGGTATTATACTCGTATCCGCCGCCTTTATCATTTATTATTTTATTTTATATCCTATAAAACTTCACACTCATGCAAACAGAGAAAATAGTATTCGCCCGCAGCAGGGACTTCAGTGAGAAATTAAACGCGACTTTTGATTTTGTACGCGGAAATTTCAAAGGCCTGTTCATGGCCCTTCTTTATATCAGCGGTCCTTTCTTTCTTATCGGTGGTATTCTGGTGGGACTCGGACAAACCTATCTCCGGTCCATGGGGGGAAGATTTAATGGATCGAATTTAGAAAATATATATGCGATGGGTGGCTATACGATTATCGGTGCCATCATCAACTGGATTGCTCTTATCATGGTACCTCTGGTCGTCTATGAATACATGTGCATTTATCAGGAAAAACCAGTGCTGGAAGAAATCAAACCGGGAGAGGTATGGGACAGGGTCAAAAAAGATTTCTTTATGATTTTCTTTACGGAAATCGGATACGGCCTTATTGTAGGTCTTTCATTCCTGCTTCTGATTTTTCCGGGAATTTATATGGCAGTAGCCGTTAGCTTTGTGCTAGCCATACGGATTTTTGAAAGAAAAGGCTTCTTCGATTCTGTATCAAGATCTATGGATCTTATTAAGGATAACTGGTGGGCAACGGCAGGGCTGCTTATCGTCGTGGGAATTATTCATCTTGTACTTTCCATGATCATCCAGATACCAGTTACTATTGTTACTCTTCTGTCAGAAATAAATGCGCTTAAGGACTCCCTCGGAATAGAAATCAATAAGGTTGTCTATGTAAGTCTGTTCTCTTTATGCAATATGGGCTCTAACTTTCTGTATTGCCTGTCTGCCATTGCCGTTACGTTTCAATATTTTAATCTGGTCGAAAAGAAAGATGCCACCGGCTTGTTAAGCAGAATTGATTCCATCGGGAAAACACCTGAGTTAAAACCGGAGAATGAGGAATCTTATTAGACTTTTCTTTTTACTTTTTTTAACTTCCTTCCCTGCTTTTGCACAGGATACGGCAACGGCGGTCATTCCCTATGACTCCTCCGAAATTGTTGCGCGAAGCTTTGATCAAAGCCGTATAAATTCATTCAGGGAGAACAGCGACTTCATATACGAGCACACGAACAATGAGGCCGATATTGATCTGTTCAGCCGTTTTATCAACTGGCTGATCGGAAACCTGGTAAGAATGGGCGTTTCGGCCGACTATGAATTTCTGGCCGATTTAATTCTCTATACTCTTTACGCCATCGCGATCGCCGGAGTACTTTATGTCGTATGGATCCTGATCGGAGCCGACAAACGCTTCTTCCTCTATTTCGGATCCCGGAAAAATAAAATGCACTTCGAAGAAGTTCCTTCCGATATCCATGAGATCAATTTTGACAAGCTGATACAGGAAGCCATTGCCTCTAAAAAATACAGACTTGCCATACGCCTTTCCTACCTGCTTTTACTCAAGGAGCTGGCCGTCAAAAACCTGATCAGCTGGTCGCCGGAAAAAACCAATTACGATTACCTGCGTGAGCTGCAGGCGGGCAAGCTCCGCGACGAGTTCGCCCACAATACATTAATGTACGAATACGTCTGGTACGGAGATTTTGAGATCGACCAGGATAACTTCACCAACGTAAGCGCCGCCTTCCGCGATTTCACCAAGCAGGTACAGGCAATGGCATGAAGAAGGAATGGAAACATATCGCTTTTCTGACCGGCATTTTTGTGCTGCTCATCGTAGTGGAGGTTTCCAGGCCTGAGCCGATCGACTGGCGGCCCACCTATTCCAGGAATGACAAAATTCCTTTCGGGACCTATGTGCTGGCCGACCTCATTCCCGACATGTTCAAAACAAGCCATGTAAGCTTTACCGACAAAACTGTTTACGAAACCCTTGAAGAAAATCCAACGGCCGGCTCTTACCTTTTTATTACGGAAACTTTTTCTCCGGATGCCCTCGACACAGAAAATCTTCTGCATTTTGCGGAAATGGGCGGCACAGTTCTGATCGCCGCCGAAAATTTTTCAGGCCCCCTGGCCGATTCGCTCAGGCTTAAGACCAGAGATTATCTTTTTCACGTCATCGAAAAAGGGGATACCAGCAAATTCAGCCTTTATATGGATTCTCTTACCCTCAACTTTGTGAATCCCTCGTTAAAAGCCAAAAAAGACTATGGCTATAAAAGGGGAAGTATCGCTTACTATTTTTCATCTTTCGATTCTACCTCGACCACCATACTTGGCCTGAACAATAAAGAGAAGCCTACCCTTATCCGTATCAGCTATGGAAGCGGAGATATTCTGGTCTCCAG
>JBJMLY010000160.1:0-5322 GCA_045805025.1 Cytophagaceae bacterium
CGTAAATAATTTGTGACTTAAGCTAAAGCAGGTTATGATTGCTAATTGACTTTCAAATGATTCGATCTGAAAACAATTGTGATTAAGATGTAAAATACAATATACAACTTATTGCAAACCAATTAATTACAAAAAATATATTTACTTATTTTCTTGCTTCTATCCCGGTAAATAGAAGAACCTCAGGGTTGGTTAAAGGGGGTAGGGAGCTTAATTAACTGTATGATGTTACGAATAGGTGAATTTCATATACTTTGCATAAATTGAGATGTGGAAAAATCATTATCAGGGGTACTAAAGAGTCAATTGCTCATTCAGCTGATTTTATTCTTGACTATCTGTTATGTCCGGAAAGCGGACGCTCAGAATTTAATACATTACCAGGGAAAGGATTATTTCATAAACGGGGCTAACATAGCCTGGAACCAGTTTGGAAGTGATGTGGGTACGCATTACCAGTGGGGCGCTTTATATAATGCATCCTTTTTTGAAAATACGTTTGTTTCCTGCGAAAATTTTGGACTGAATTGTCTTCGCCTCTGGATCCATTGTGATGGACGTAGCAGTCCCGAGTTTGACGGTACCGGCTCGGTAACAGGACTTGATACCAATTTTTTCTCAAACCTGGACGATATCTTTCTCAGGGCCCGGAATCATAACATCATGCTTATTCCCTGCCTCTGGTCCTTTGATATGACCAAAAATGTTTCCGGAGCAGGCATTTATGCGGGAAGTCATCAGCTTCTGATTACCGATACGGTGAAAACCCGCTCATATATCAATAATGCACTGATTCCTATGGTGCAGCGATACGCCAATCAATGCAATCTTCTGGCCTGGGAAATTATTAATGAGCCCGAGGGAAGCATCGATGTGGCCGCTGCCTATGGAAATAATAACCTGGTAACAAAGCTCCAGATGCAGCGCTTTGTGGCTGTCCAGGCCGCTGCCATTCATCAGTATTCCGCTAAAATGGTTACCGTAGGTTCGGCCTCCCTGAAATGGAATTCAGATATATCCGGGGCCGCAGGAAATTATTGGAAGGACAGTCAGCTTCAGGCGGTCTATAATGACCCCAACGCGCGCCTTGATTTTTATCAGATTCATTATTACGATGCTCCTCATTACCCTGCTTATGATCCTTTTCAGAATTATACACTTGTATGGGGACTGGATAAGCCGGTTCTTATCGGAGAAACCACCATTCACAGCCTTCATTATAAAACCAGTGATCTGATCTATAAATCCTACCAGTACAATTATGCCGGCATTATGTTCTGGATGTTTACGGGAGATGGCAATGGATATGGGTTCAATGATTTCAGGGATACACTTCTATTGAACCGCAATGCACATTCTTTCCAGATCGATTTTACAGGCTGTAATGCCAGCGGATTTACCAAAACGACCTTTGATCATACTGCTGAATCATTTTACCCTACTGTGCTGAGCGAAGGGCAGAACCTGAAATTTAGGGTAGAGGAAGCGGGGATTCGTAATTTTTCTGTCTTCAATGCCGAAGGTGTATGTATACAGAAATGGAGTCAATATTGCATACCCGGAGAAAACCTGCTGGCGATGGCTTCCGCTCGTGCCGCAGTTCCAGGTTTGTATATAATTTACACGTACACATCTGAAAAATTATTCAGCGCTAAATTTCTGATCCGCTGATCTCAATATATGGTATTGGTTTTTAGCTTGAAATAGCCAGTCATGAGCTTCACATCGCCGTCGGTATTGTAAAGTTTGCAATTGATATTGCCGCTGCTGATATAGCGGTAATCCTGTTTTCCCGTGTATTCGTGTTTTACAATGCTGAAGCTGCTTCCCGACTGATCGGCATTTCCATAGGAGGACGACCAGTTCTGGTTGCCGTCAAACCAGGTAATTTCAATCCCTTCCAGCTGGCCGCTGTTTTTAAAAGTATAGTTTTTGGCGCTGAACATGGAATCTAAAAACGAAGTGCAGCTGCACCCCTTTTTATATTCTGAAAATGTAGTATTCACAATTTTGCCTGTGATGTCGGTGCCTGTGAAAAAAGAGCTTTGTTTGATTAGTGTAAAATTTCCAAAGCTGCTCGTGTCTTTGGAAGTCTTGTTAAGCACGCCCTGAATGCTGTCTTCATAGGCGACTGATTTGCCGTCTATTTTGGTGTCCATGTAATAGGTATGTGCAGGAGCAGGGAGGTTATCGTCTTTTTTATTGCAGGCAAACAGGATAACCAGTGCCGGAAATAAGCCCTTTATGAGGTGAATGGTGCGCATGATCTTCGTGATTTCAACACTTAATTAACCCGTGCCGGCAGAATATTGTTTTGACCCAAGCACCGGATCTTTTAAAACGGAAAATTTTTCATTCCCGCAATTCTCATTATTTTTGATAATGCGTCATAAAATATTAAGTGAAGGAGCTAAGGAATTAAGCTACGAGATCAGGGAAATTGTTAAGAAGGCCGAATTTATTCAGAAAACAGGGCAGCAGATCTACTGGGAGAATATCGGTGATCCCATAGCCAAGAATTGTAATGTGCCCGACTGGATGAAAGAGATCATTTCAAACCTGACTCTCAATAATAAATCCTATGGATACTGTCATTCAAAAGGTGTGCTGGAAACCAGGCAGTTTCTGGCAGAGCTGAACAATAAAAGAGGAGGAGCCCAGATTACAGCCAATGATATTCTTTTCTTTAATGGGCTTGGAGATGCGATTGCGAAAGTTTACCAGTTCATTAATTCAGGACTACGCGTTATCGGTCCATCACCCGCTTACTCCACCCACTCGTCTGCCGAAGCGGCCCATGCGCATCAGGAGCCAATTACTTATAAACTGGATCCCGATAATCACTGGTATCCCGATCTGGATGATCTGTACAATAAGATCAAATACAACCCGAATATCATAGGAATTCTGATCATCAATCCCGACAATCCTACAGGGATGGTATATCCGCTGGAGATGCTGAAAAAAATTGTTCAGATCGCCAAGGAGTTCAATCTGATGCTGATTAGCGATGAGATCTACCTGAACATTACCTATAACGGAGCACGGGCTTATTCTCTGGCCGAAGTGATTGAAGATGTGCCGGGTATTTCCATGAAAGGTATTTCCAAAGAGTTTCCATGGCCGGGCTCACGATGCGGCTGGATGGAATATTACAACCGCGATAAGGATCCGCAGTTCAGCAAATTCTGCTCAGCGCTGGATAACGCCAAAATGATTGAAGTGTGCTCGACCACGCTCCCCCAGATGGCCATTCCAAAAATTATGTCCGATGCACGCTACTGGCCTACGAGGCAGGAGCTGAACGAGAAGATAGGCAGACGCAGCAAGGCCATTGCCGATATTCTCGGACAGGTACCTCAGCTGAAGTTCAATGAAACCTATGGCGCTTTTTACAATACCATCATATTCAAGGAAGGCGTGCTGAACCATAAGCAAACGCTGAAGATTAAAAATCCGGAGGCTCAAAAGCTTGTAGAACAATGGCTGTCAGAGCCCGGAATTGACCTGGACAAGCGTTTTGTCTATTACCTGCTGGCCTCCACGGGTATCTGCGTAGTTCCTATCTCATCCTTTTGCTCCGATCTGATGGGCTTCCGGGTGACGCTCCTCGAAGAGAATGAAGAATTGCTGAAGAGTACCTTTACCAGACTGCGCGACGCGCTTACCGAATACATTGCATCCGCCTGAAACTGTAAATCAGAGACGGTCTTTTTTCAAACGGAAACTGCTCGATCCTGTTCTTAACTTTCTGAAGCAGGGGATGACTCCCTCTTCGCTGGCTCTGGCTTTTTCTCTGGGAATTGTGATTGCTGTGATTCCCATTTTCGGATCTACCACCTTACTTTGTTTTGCTGCTGTATTTTTCTTCAGGGTAAATACGGCTGCCATTATGCTGGCGAATTATTTCGTCTACCCGCTGCAGTTCGTGCTTTTTATTCCTTTTATCAGGATCGGGGAATGGATCTTTAATGCTCCGCCCTTGCATTTATCGGTTACCGAAATTTTTGAGCTGGTCAGCAGTGATCCAATGAATGCTGTTTCAGACTTGTGGTGGTCTACCTTGTATGCGCTGGTGGCCTGGTGTATCCTTGCAGTGCCGGTGTGTATGTTGCTTTATGTAGGATTGAAATATTTGCTGGCAAAAATCGCAGAAAAATTTGCGCTTACTGCTTGATGAGTGCTATCACCCGGAGATTCCCGCTTTCGCGCGACTGGCGGAAGTAATCAGGTAAATCCATTAATCCCGAAAATTAGTTCAGAGAATGTTTTAATCCTGCCTTACAATCTCGTGTACATTCTGTTGGATGTTCTCAGCCATCTCATCGAAAGGCAGGTCGTTCAGATCTTTGCCGAAAGGCTCTTCAATTTCTTCGGCTGTGAGCACGATGCTCATAAGAATGTAGTAAAGAATGATCACCAGCGGTACCGACCACCAGCCCAGGTCATCGAGTAGTCCGAAGGGAAGGATCATGACATACAGAATGATAAAGAATTTCAGCAGGAAGCCATAAGCCATCGGTATAGGCGTATTTTTTATCCGCTCGCATTTTCCGAGCACATCTACCATGGTGTGGATCTTGGTCATCAGCAGGTATTGCTGCATATCGCTGATGAGCTTTTCTTTCCAGAGCCATTCTATTCTGCTCATCATCATATTGGCTACGACGACAGGCTTGTGCACTGCCTGTGAGACCAGTGTATGATCTTCCGTATTAAGCTCTTTCAGGTCACTTTCCACGACGCCTTTGCCCAGGTGGCTTCTCATTGTATTGACAAAGGTGGTGAGCAGATGGGCAATCCTGAATTTTTCGGGATGATTGGGGGGAAGAAGTCCGTTTAAGGAGATGGCCATATTGCGGGAAACGTTCACCAGGGCGCCCAGCTCTTTCCTGGCTTCCCACCATTTATCATAAGCGGTATTATTACGGAAGACAAGCAGAAGTCCGAGTGCCGCTCCCATATAGCCCGGGAGGGTATTGCTTAAATGAAGTATGGAAATATGGCCTTCCAGCTGCAGGTAACAAAGCACGACGGTAATGAGGGTAATAATGCTCATGCCGCCCAATAGTCTTTTTATCAGAGATCCTTTGTAGGTAAAAAGTAGGACCAGGCTTTTGGGATTAAATCTCACTCTCAGATCTTTTCCTTGTTCATGATCCAGGCATCCCCGATGAGATTCACTTTGCCCGATTCTTTTTCCATGATCTTGGTTTCGATCACCGCCTGATGTTTCTCGCGGTTCACTTCTTTAACCGTCATCACAGCGTCATAAACAGCATCCACGAACATAGGTCTTTTGAAGTTCATTTCCTGGCGGAG
>JBJMLY010000161.1:0-1932 GCA_045805025.1 Cytophagaceae bacterium
GCTGCCGAATATAGGAGAGGCATAATTTCCTGAAGCGGCTCTTTTACGTTCCTTTTGCATATAAGCACCCCGCACCAGCTTGACACCCAGATAAAATTTATCGGAAGCAGCGAGCTCGAGCGCTTTTTCCAGGTTATACAGCATATCGTCGCGATACATCTGAAAAGTATTGTAAACAACCGCTTTATCCTTATTGTAAACCTTCATCAGATCATAAACCATCGCATCAATGGTGCCCTGGATCCAGCTTTCTTCCGCATCAATATAGACAGGCACCCCTTTTTCCCAGGCCATGCGACAGATGATTTCTGCTCTATTTCTCATTTTATTCAGGGAGGCGAGTTCCTCGGCGTCCAACACTTCACCTTTTTGTATTTTTTCAAGGATTTTCACGGAACCGATACCCGACATTTTAAAAACACCAGCAGCAATAGCATTTGAAATTGAAGCTATCTCAATGGATTCCAATATCTTATCCATCGTAAGATCAAAGCTTATGTCCGAATCGCCCCCTTCCACCGAGTAATCCAGAATGGTTTTTATATTGAATCGGGCAAGGTCAGCTATTGTACTTTTGCACTGCTCAATCGTCTCTCCCCCACAGAATTGCCTGAAAAGCGTCTTTTTTATGACAGATTGCACAGGAAGTTTGAATTTCAAAGCGGTTTTTATAAAAAAAGTGCCTATCTTTGTAGGATATTTCCAGTTCATTGTGGAAAACAAAAGATGCATTTTTTCTAAATCAGCGTTGGTTTTTGAGGAAAATGCAATAGATGTATCTTCAAATGAAAGTGGTTTCTCGTTTTGCATAGAAAAGTTTAAAAAGGCATTTTATATAGAACGGGTTCAGATTAATAATTGTTGAGAAAAAAATTTCAGAAAGCCATGAACTTAAATTTAAAGATTAATCCGCTAGAAAAGTGGGCAAAATTAAAAAGTAAACCACTTGTAATTGCGGGACCATGCAGCGCAGAAACACCTGAGCAGCTTCTTGCCACTGCCAAAGGATTGAAAGGTCTGAAAGTAGATGTGCTGAGAGCCGGAATCTGGAAACCGAGAACAAGACCCAATGCCTTCGAAGGCGCGGGTGCGGAAGGGCTTCAATGGCTTGCTGATGTAAAAAAAGAACTAAACATACCGATCGGTACCGAAGTGGCAAACCCCGAACATATTGAGCTTGCTCTGAAACACGGGGTTGATGTATTATGGATCGGCGCAAGAACTACGGTAAGTCCTTTTGCTATCCAGGATATGGCAGATGCCCTGAAAGGCGTAAAAAATGTAGCTGTTCTTGTCAAAAATCCGACACACCCTGAGCTTGGCCTCTGGATCGGCGCTTTTGAAAGACTGAATCAGGCGGGCATAGAAAATCTGGGAGCAATTCACAGAGGTTTCTCTACCTACGATAAGACAAAATTCAGAAATGTGCCTGTATGGCAGATACCTATTGAACTGAGAAGACTTGCTCCGCAGATCCCTATTATCTGCGATCCAAGCCACATCGGAGGAAAAAGAGCCCTTATTGCCGAAATTTCGCAGAAAGCAATGGATCTGAACTTTGACGGACTGATGATCGAGACACACATCGACCCAGATAAAGCGTGGAGCGACGCCGATCAGCAGGTTACTCCGGAAAGACTTGGAGAGATCCTGGCTGACCTGAAGATCAGGGATGCATCTTCGACCGACAAAGATTTTAATGACCATCTTGAAGATTTAAGAAAGAAAATCGATAATATTGACCGTGAACTCATTGAAGTTCTGGCCGCAAGGATGTCGGTCGTGGAAAAGATCGGTGAATACAAAAAAGAGAACAACGTGACGACGTACCAGGTAAAACGCTGGGATGACATCATGAAGAACAGAGCCGAGCTTGCCAAAAAAATGAATCTTTCCGATGTATTCATCACGGAGATCTACAAGATCATCCAC
>JBJMLY010000162.1:0-5862 GCA_045805025.1 Cytophagaceae bacterium
AACGCACCATCAGGCAGGCTCCCGATGCCCAGAATACCTCCGAGCTTATATTGTATTGCCCATGATCTTCTTCTACCGTGTCGAAGATCCTTCCGCGGCAGAAAGGGTATCCGAGGCGGTCGATAAATCCACCGGCAGCGCCCGCGTATTCAAATTCCTGTTTATTCGTGTAGTACTTGATCTTTGGCTGGCATGCGGCTATGTTGGAATCCGAATCCATCAGGCGGATCATGGGCTCCAGCCATCCCGGCGTTACTTCAACATCTGAATTCAGAAGGATATAGTAATGGGCTTTCACGGCAGCAAGGGCAATATTATACCCTTTGCTGTAGCCATAATTTACATCAATTCTGATCAGAGAAAGGGAAGGGTAATTCTTTTCTAAAAATTCTACTGATGCATCGGTAGATGCATTGTCGGCAATATAGATAACAGCTCTCGCGCTATTTGAAACGACCGATGGAAGAAATTTTTCAAGATGATTTTTTCCGTTGTAATTGAGGATGACAATTGCAACCTTATCCATTACAACAGACTTCCGAAATCCATTCCGGGAATATTAGGCAGTATACCTTCTGTGCTTTTTTTCATCTCTTCCTTGATCTTTTCTTCGATATCAGCCATACCTTTATTGACGGCTGCAACAATAAGATCCTGCAGCATTTCTTTATCTTCTTTTTTAATCAGATCGGGATCGATTTCAAGCTTTACCACTTTCCTTTGTCCGTTAATAGTAGCTTTCACCATGCCTGCCCCGGATTCGGAAGTAACAGAGATATTGCCCAGGTTTTCTTTCGCCTGCTTAAGTTTTGCCTGGACTTCTTTTACCTTTCCAAGCATATTCATCATGTCAAACATAGATCTTCGTTTTACTCAAATTTAACAATATTTATCTCAATAAAGTTACGGTGCCTTTGCGGTTCACTTTCTGGCCGAAATAATCAACCGCTTCGATCGTATAGGCATAGGCATCGGCGGTGGCCTTGTCGCCTTTGTAGTTTCCGTCCCAGCCTTGTGAAAAGTTGTCGGTGTAGAATACGATTTCTCCCCACCGGTTGAAAATGGTCATTTTAAAATCCTGCACGTACTTTCCTTTAGGTTCCAGCACATCGTTAATACCATCGCCGTTAGGAGTGAATGCGTCGGGAATAAATAATTTAATTGTGTGATTGATTTCGAAAATATTCGAATAGGAAACATTGATATCAGGAGCGCTACAGCTGACTTGGATCTGATATTTTAAGGAAACTGCGTTAGGATCAGCCGTATTATCCGTATAGTTTAGAGCGGTGCCCATGTTGACAGGTGATTTTACACTATTGTCGGGATTCAGAATCAATAGTGTATAATCCTGTACTCCGTTTGTACAGCCGGAATAAGTGCTCCAGCTCATGTCCACAATGCCGCTTCCCACTTCGCTGCCTTGCAGTAAAACCGGACAAGTAGTTGTTCCGGTGCTGGAAGCAAGGTCGCAGGAATCTTTATAATTTACCTGATAACAGTATTGTGTTCCGTTCACATCGGCTCCGTTATCGGAATAGCTGTTCGTGATGGATGTTGCATAACTACTGAAAGAACCTCCATTGACTGATCTCAGGATCTGGTATTGTTTAACGGTGAAGGCAGTCGGCTTATCCCAGTTAAGCTGAACAGTGCTTCCTGAAACAGTGGAGCGCAGGTTCTGTATAGCCGTTGGAATATTCGTGGAAATAGCCGTGACACAGTAATTATCGGATAGTGACACGACAGGCGCTTGCTGCAGAATGGCTTTAAGCTGGTAGCAGTATTGCTTCCCGCAGGTTACGTTTACATCCGTGAAGGAAGTACCAGCCAGGGTCTGGTCAGGAATGAGGCCGTCGGTACGGTGCAGTACATAATTGACAAACGAATTTCCAGCATAGCTGTTCCAGCTTACCAGATTCTGATTGTTCATGGGCGTTGCAGTGATGGTCTCGCTGCAGATTTCCAGCGACTGTACCGTATCGTTGCAATCATCAAATGCCACAATCCTGTAGCAATAGTGATTGGAGAGTGTACTCAGATTGTTGAGTACGATTTGTCCGGATGTTACCGTATCAATATCTATATAGCTGGTATTGTTATTTACACTTTGTTCAAGCCAGTATTTTTGTCCGGCAACCGGATTAAAACTAAGCGTAATGGAACCGTTCCCATCCGACTGTTTGGTAACTGCCAGACCAGTCAGGTCGGGTTTGATCAGGTTTTGTAAAGGGGTGATGGTTGCTGTTGCATTGTTGCTGCCACAATAGGTGGGAAGATAAACGCCTCTCACGCTAATCGTATGCGAGGCAACCGGCAGGGTATAAGTGTGCGGTACGAGTGTGCTTCCGGATGAAGTGTCGTCAGGAGTGCCATCTCCGTAATTGATAATGTACTTATCGTAGAGGCTGTTGTTCAGCTTCACATTGATCAGCATATTTTTACAGATCTGCACGGAGAAATCGGGCAAGGGCGTTGCCAGTACTTCTATATATGCAGTTCTTGTAAGAGTACTGGTAGCAGGAGCAGGAGGGACGGCGCCTGTAGAAACCAATTGTTTGATCGTATAGATGCCCGGGGTATTGTAGGTGTGCAAGCTGTCAAAATTAATAGAGCCGTCTCCCCAAAAATATTTAGGAGGGGGAAAGCCATGGAATTTTACATGGGAGCAGTCGATCATCTTTACAGTATCGCCTACGCAGACACGGCGGGCATAATTCACCGTATCGGCATCAAAGCAGGGGCTGTAGGTTTGGGCGGAGGAAGAATAACCCAGGCCCAAAAGAAAAATGAATATAAGATACCGCTGTTTCACTGATTTTTTATCCTGGCAATAGCCTCATGTAAGCTTAAACGAACTTGTTCGCCTTTTAGCATATCCTTTAATGTGAGGTTCCCGGCCTTCAATTCGTCACCACCTATAATAATAACATAGGGAATTTTCTTGCTGTCTGCATAAGACATCTGCTTTTTCATTTTGGCTGCTTCGGGATAGATCTCTGCATTAATAGATTCATTCCTGAGTGCGGATAAAATACTTAGTCCATATTGCAGGCACTCCTCATCAAATCCGCAGACCAGTACCCGGGTAGAATTAAGATTGGACGAAGGAAAGCGGCCCAGCGTTTCGAGCACGTCGTAAATGCGGTCCACTCCGAATGAAATACCTACACCCGAAGTATCCGGCAAGCCGAAAACGCCGGTTAGATTATCGTACCTTCCTCCTCCGCAGATACTGCCCATTTCGGTTTCGTTCGTCTTCACCTCAAAGATGGCGCCCGTATAGTAGGAGAGGCCGCGGGCCAGGGTAATGTCAAATTCCAGGTTGCTGGTGTCTGCACCGAATCCTTCCAGGTATTTCAGGATTTGTTCGAATTCACCAACGCCAAGGCTCAACGTAGTGTTGGAGGCATACAGGTTTTTCAGGGCATTCAGCTTTTCGCGGGTATTGCCGCTCAGATTGATGATAGGCAGCAGCTTCTGAATATGATCTTCGGAAAAGTCATTTTCCTTCAATTCTTTGATCACGCCTTCCAGTCCGATTTTATCAAGCTTGTCAATAGCTACGCAGAGCTGTGTTTCAGAGCCCTTTTTTCCGATAATTTCGGTAATACCGGTCAGGATCTTACGGTTATTGATTTTGATGGTGAAGTCTTTTAAACCCAGCTTTCGGAGCACCTCATTGATCATCAGTACAATCTCCGCTTCACAAACGAGGGAAGCAGTGCCCACCACGTCGGCATCACATTGGTAGAATTCACGGTAGCGGCCCTTGGCTGGCCTGTCGGCTCTCCAGACTGGTTGAATCTGGTATCTTTTAAAGGGGAAAGCCAGGTCATTGCGGTTCATGACCACATACCTGGCAAAAGGCACGGTCAGATCGTAGCGCAGGGCTTTTTCTGAAATTTTCGGAGTAAGGCTCTTAAAATCCTTTATTTCTGCCGGATTTACCTCGCTGAGGAAATCGCCCGAATTCAATATCTTAAAAATCAGTTTGTCGCCTTCGTCTCCGTATTTTCCGCTTAAAACCGATAAATTTTCGATAGCAGGCGTCTCCAGGGGCAAAAAGCCGAATTTTTGAAAAACTTCTTTTATTGTGCTGAAAATGAAGTTTCTGCGGATCATTTTATCCGGTCCAAAATCCCTCGTTCCCCTCGCTAAACTTGGTTTAATTGCCATTTAAAGTACTTTCGTCCAAAATTACCAAATTGTGCTAACAAAACTCATTTTTTGCCCGTAAAAGAGGATATATCTCATTTTTTGATCTTCGGGTAGGGCATAAACTGTATTAAAATGGATATTCTAAGAGGCTTGCTTTTGATTCTTTATAAGAACAGAAGATTTAAAAAGCTCATCATTCCGGTAGTTTTCTTCTTTACTGAGCTTGGTATGTTTGTTTTCCTTTCAGTGCATCTGTGGGGAAACATGCTGCATATGGTGTCGGACAAGCTGGAAAGGCAGGGTTTCAGCAAATCCATCCTGGTGGTAAAGTTTCTTTCCCACCCCAGATTTACCGGACACAT
This sequence comes from Cytophagaceae bacterium, assembly GCA_045805025.1. GTDB lineage: Bacteria > Bacteroidota > Bacteroidia > Cytophagales > Cytophagaceae > DATMOV01. The sequence continues at coordinate 4,524 of JBJMLY010000162.1, forward strand.
GGGGGGCAAGGATTCGGTTCATAACCTGATGAGTTCGGGCTATGTCTGCGTCAATCCGGAAATTATCTGCCATGTGCTCAGCATTCTGTGTGCCTTTGCGGGCTTGCTGATTGCCTGGCTCTGGGTAGCGCGGTTTTTTAAAATGAATTCACTGAATATCAACTGGTGGATCTGGCTTGGGGGCTGTTTTGGCGGACACGCCATGTTTTACCTGATAAGCCGGATTTAGAGGATTTGATGGTCTTTATTACAGGATTCCTGTAATAAGATTTTAAAATAAGAGAAAATAGCCTTACATTTGCATTCGTTTTAAAAAATTTAAGGCAATGGCAATTACCAGATTAAAAAGAAAAGAGAAAAGAAATAAGATTGTTGCAAAGAAGAGAGTAGCCAACATCAAAATGCTTACGAAGGTCCCTGTAATCAGAAAAGTGGATATCGAAGAGCTTAAGAAAAAAGCTTCTCCAGGTCTAGCTACCAAGGTAAAGGAAGAGGTTAAAAAGGTAGTTGATAAAGTTGCCGGTAAAGAGTAATCGTTCATCTGACCGTCGGGAGTAAATCCCGAAGCAATAAAGTTAAATTTCAAATCTCAATTCCAGGGAGTATTCTTATTTCCGGAATTGACATTTGAAATTTATTTTTTGGAGCTTATCCCTCAGGCTCTTTTCCCCATTTCAATCACCTTCATGTTTTCGATCTTTTTCTTCAGAAGATCAAATTTTACAAGGGTCTTTACTTTGTGAAAACCATGAATTCCTGCCGCGCCGGGGTTAATGCAAAGCAGATTATTCCTGCTTTTATCCGGCATAATCTTCAGAATATGGGAATGGCCGCAAATAAAAATATCCGGCGTATATCGATCCATTTCTTTGCTGATGGCTGATGGGAAACTTCCCGGATAGCCTCCGATATGGGTCATCCATATTTTAAACCCTTCCACTTCAAATTGCTGATCTTTTGGATGCACCAGCCGGAGCTCTTTCCCATCAATATTTCCATAAACGCCTCTCAGAGGCTTGAAAGCCGCCAGTTGATCGGATAATTCAAGAGTGCCGAAGTCGCCCGCATGCCATACCTCATCGCAATCTTCAAAGTATTGAAAGACTTTCGGATCCAGGAATCCATGGGTATCTGAAATCAGTCCTATTCTTGGCATAAAAAATGCTAATTAGATTCTGAAATTGTATATTTGGATATAATAAGCCTTAAAATTAAGACAATCTATGAAACGATTCTATTTTATTCTGCCTCTGATCGCTTCTCTTTCCTTCGGATTGAAAGCTCAGGATCTTCAGCCTACCGATGCGGAGACCCTGGTAAAGTTTACCATTACCGATAA
>JBJMLY010000163.1:0-4624 GCA_045805025.1 Cytophagaceae bacterium
GCATCGACAACCTCTCCATTGACTTTGGCTGCAAGTACGTTCCTTGCCAGCCCTTCGCTGATGCTCATGGCTACATCCATCGATGTAACACCTTCTTTAAATTCCTTAACGGTTCCGTCGGGTAATGTAATCTTAATCATTCCGAAAAATAATAAATTTATTTGACTGTATCCTTCTTAACTTCTTCCCTTGGTAAGGTATTGGTAGTATTGCCTGTGCTGGAACTGTCGCGGCGGACAGGCTGGGGATTCACACGGCGTGGGGTAACGGGCTGTACAGGCCTTTGCTGGACTGGATTTACCGGTTTTGTTACACTGTCTTTTTTTACAAGATTTGTGGAATCAGTTTTTAAGACAGGAACCGAATCTTTTGCCGGAATTATTTTTCTGGATGGGTATTGCAGATACAATTTCTCAAGAGCCTCTTTGGCTTTTACATTGGTGCTGTCGGTGGCCCTTACTCTTTCGTAGTAAGGAATGGCTTCATACCCCTGGTTGTTTTTTTCATAAAGCTCGGCCGCATAGAGATTCGCTTCCTTCTGCCCTGGTTCGTATTTGACCACATTGATGAAATTTTTCAGAGCCCCGGGAAAGTCCTCCTTTTTATAGGCTATCAAACCCAGGTTGTAATAAGCAAGATAATAAGTACTGTCTACTTTAAGAGCCGTCTCATACGATTTAAGAGCAGCCTGTTTCAGATTTACGCTTTCAAAAAACCGTCCTTCATGATAATAGAAAAAGGGATCACGGGGACTTAAAGCCCTGCCGGCAGTAAGGAAAACCATGGCTGAATCATGCTTGCGGGAAGACTGATAAATCCTTACAAGCTCTTTGTAGGAAATCAGGTGATGGACATCCTTCTTTAAAGCGCTGAAAAGATTTGAAACAGCAGACGCTGTATCTCCTTTCGTGGCATAGATTCTGGCTTTTAGCACGAACAGGTCTGTATGATGGGGAGCAATGGAAGCAGCTTTGTTCAGATACTCTTCGGAGCGTTTGTCATCTCTGAGATCCATATAGATCTGTGACATCAGTATGTAAAGTTCGGGATCAATGGATTTCAGTTCTTCGGCTGCTATGGAAGATTTGAGCGCCATGGTGTTGTTGTGCATGGCGTAATGGATTCTTGCCAGATGGAAGTAATATTCGGATTTGCCCTTGTTTATTTGAATTGCCGCATTGATATCGCGGAGCGCAGGCTGCATATTGCCTGTGCGGTAATAGATGCTTGAGCGGCGGTAATAATAATCCGGGTTTTGGGGATCCTCTTCGAGAGCCTGGGTTAATGCAAAGATGCCTGCTTCCCCTGAGGATTCCATTTCCGGATCGGCCTCAGGAATTCTTCCCTGGTCTTCGTTTTTTGTGCAGCCCGCAACCAGCAGAAAAACGGTTAGTACAAACAACCACAGTGCTTTCATAATGCTTCCAAAATTAAGAATGATTTTGGATTTTCGTAATATAAAGAAGTTTTAAGGCTTAATTGTTTATATCAATCTGTTCACCAAGGAATTTGGGCTCTCTCCTCAATATATAAAGATCGGTAATGGCTACGCATCTTGCGAACCATTCCCTTAAATGGGTCATGAAGGAATATCCTTTGGGAACAGGTTCTGTGGCGAAGGCAATTGCTTTGATGCCGTAAAAATTACTAATGAACAGAGCCCGGTAAGCATGAAATTCCTGGGTAATGATGGTAATGCTGTCCTGACGGAAAATCTTTTTACTTCTTACCACGGAATCAAATGTTCTGAAGCCGGCATAGTCAGGAGTAATAGCACTGTCGGGAATGCCGGCCCTCAGCAGGGCCTTTCTCATATCCTGGGGTTCATTATAGTATGAGAGGGAATTGTCTCCGCTAAGAATAAAATGTTTTACCTTACGGGCCTTGTATAGCTTTGAAGCAGCTTCCATCCGGTATTTGAAAAACAGATTGGAGTGTCCGCTTCTGGAATACTTACTGGTACCCAGAACAAGGGCAACATGGTTGAAAGGTATTTCTTCCGCCGAATGGTATACTGATCCGCTGGTGGAACTGATTACCCAGATATTGCAGACTATCATAAATGCCAGGATGAACGATGCTGTAAAGAGGAGTATGCGGTATATTTTTTTACGTTTAATCAACGTTCTTCCCTTCCTTATAGTTATTTAGAAAATCTTTCTCGAGTAACTCAGAGCGCTGTACAATGCCCCGGATCCAGTTGAGCCTGATTACATTTTTTTCCTGATCCGTAAGCCTCCAGTCGATATCAGAGTTCCTGAGCTTCATGCTCAGCTGGTGTATGCAAATTGCGGCGCTCACAGAAATATTCAGACTTTCGGTAAAACCGAACATCGGGATCTTCACAAAGCCATCTGCCAGTTCGAGAGCTTCCTGGCTAAGACCTTCTTTTTCGGTGCCGAACAGAAGCGCTGTTTTACTGTCGAGCGGCAAATCTTCCAGATTCGTATCGTCTTTATGCGGGGTAGTAGCTATGAGCCTGTATCCGGCAGACTTGAGACTTTCCAAGGAGGCTCTGGTATTCTGTTCTGCTTTATTATGATGGATAATATCCACCCATTTAGAAGAGCCTAGCGTAACGTCTGGATTTACTTTATACTGGTTCCTGTTTTCGATGACATGCATCTGCTGAATACCAAAGCAGTCACAGGTTCTGACAACGGCGCTTGCGTTGTGCGCCTGATAAATATCTTCCAGCACCACGGTAAGATAATAGGTTCTGTATTGAAGTGCTTCTTCAATTTTCTGCCTTTTATTCTCAGTGATAAACTGTGAAAGGTGTTTTATCAGTTCTTCCTGCATCGGTGGCATTGCTTCGTTATTTCCGCAATGCTATTTTTTTGTCTTAGGTTTGAAATCGAGTTGAATCGTCGTACCTACGTCGAATTTATCTTTAGATCCCTTTGCTCCTTTAGCAGGAGCGGTTTTTTTTGTATCAGATTCTTTTTTCTTCAAAGCAAATTCTTTCTTGTGTGCATCCTTCGTCTCGGCTTCTGCACTTTCCTCTTCCGGACTTTCTTCTTCGGAAATGCTCAGCATCTTAAAGCCTGTTATTTTCGGATACGTTAGTTTGTTACCCAATGCTTTCCACCCTTTGATATCAATGAATTCATCCAGGGAAAGGGTTTCCTTTTTACCTCTTCCCTGCTCTATTTCAACTTCCGGTTTGGCAGCAAAAGAAGCCACTGCCAGTTTTGATCCTTGTGATTCTGAAATGAAGAAAAAAGGTTTGCCTACCGTTGTGGTTTCCAGCTTGAATCTTTTTACAAAATACGTTTTCGAGTCTCCGTCCAGATGTATGGCAGAAATAACCGTTTCGGGTTTTAGTTTGGTAATATCCAGAAGCTGTTGAGGATCGAAGCGATTGGTGAGCTCGAACGTCGTGATCTCATAGCTTCCGTTTTTGTAGACAGAAGCGACCCTGTCTTCTCCGCCGAAATTACCAAGAAATTTGCCTCTACCATCGGTATTTAATCTGCCCACTACTTCATCGTACCATATATTGATGCCGCCAAGCGTAGAAACACCGGCTGTGTTAAACTGTACTTTCTTTACAGGATAGCGGGTGAGAATATTTCCTTGCGAGGCCCTGCCTTTAATATCGACCGTGGCAAAATCAAAATCAAACACCTTGGTTCTTGCTTTTGCATTCGGAGTCAGGGTTACAGTGACAGTTTCGGCTTCCCCGTTAGGGTTTGCTGTGAAATAATGGACTTTGGATCCTTTATTTCCTTTCGTCAGATCGTATTCCTTATCCCGGATTAAGCCTCCGAGCTGGAATCTTTTGATCATGGAGTTTCCTGAACCGCCGTCAAGATAGATCATATTATAGACCATGCGGTCATCGCCCTTTTTGAAAATGCCGGCGAACAGAATGTCTTTGCCTACAAAGACTTTCTCGCCGATTTTTTTCATTACGCAAATACCGTCTTTTCTGAAAGCGACCACATCGTCTAGGTCTGAGCATTCGCAGATGAATTCATCTTTCTTAAGGCCATAGCCGATAAAACCTTCGGCCCTGTTTACGTACAGTTTTTGGTTTGCCGCCGCTACCGTATGAGCCTGAATGGTATCGAATGTTCTGATTTCTGTTTTTCTTTCTCTGCCTGCTCCATATTTTTTCAGGAGATCCTGGAAGAATTTAATGGAAAAATCGACTAGGTTGGCCAGATTGTGTTCTGTTTCTTTCAGATCCTCTTTGAGTCTTCTCATCAGCTCATCCGCTTTGAATGAGTCGAATTTTGAAATTCTCTTGATTCTGATCTCAGTAAGCCTGATCAGGTCTTCATCCACAATTTCACGGTAGAACAGCTTTTTGTAGGGCTTTAGTCCCTTGTCAATGGTAGAAAGCACTTCCTCCCAGGTTTCCGCCTCCTCAATATTCCGGTAAATCCGTTTTTCAATGAAGATCTTTTCCAGAGACGAAAACAGGAACTTTTCCATCAGGTCCAGCTTTTTGATCTCCAGCTCTTTTTTAAGCAGATCTACTGTTTTATGGGTTGAGATCCTCAGGATTTCATTGACACTGAGGAAATGCGGTTTATCCTGAATAATGACGCAGGCATTGGGAGAAATGGAAACTTCGCAATCGGTGAAAGCATAGAGGGCGTCAATGGTAATATCC
>JBJMLY010000164.1:0-3794 GCA_045805025.1 Cytophagaceae bacterium
CATACTCAGACAAGCTTGGCTTCACGACGGAATTATTTTTCGAATCCGTTCCAGATCATTTTATCGACGACAGGCCCCAGAGCTTCCGCTGGTATGAAGGAAGCCAAACCGTGCCGATCATCCTTTCGGAAGAGTTTCTGAACATGTATAATTTCGGTTTCGCTGCGGGCAATAATATGCCTCAGATATCCAGATCGACCATTGGTCTGGTTACCCTTCAGATACAGGTGCGGGGCGGCGGCGGCACCGCTGAATTCAAAGGAAGGATCGTCGGTTTCAGCAGCAGGATCTCCTCGGTGCTTGTGCCGGAAGAATTCATGAACTGGGCGAATAAAAATATCGGAAGAACCGGAAAGGAAAACCCATCCAGGGTGATTATCCGGGTGAATAAAAAATATGCGGCGGAAGTGGAAAGCTATTTTGAAAAAAACGATCTGCGTGTAGATCAGGAAAAAGTAAGACTGAATAAGATCATCGGAATTGCCGACATCATGGTTTCTGTCCTGGTGGGCATCGGAATCGCCTTTGTTATTTTTTCGCTGGTGATCGTGATCATGAATTTCACACTGCTGATCTACCAGGCCCGGGAAGAAACAGATTTACTGAGGCAGATGGGTTATAAGGATTCAACGCTGTTCATGCACCTCAGCAGCTACTTTTTTATATTTTACGGATGCTCGGTACTTATATCGGTCTCTCTGTTTTACGGCCTGAACCGCTGGGTCACCTCGGCGCTCGCCGAAAAAGGGATAGAACTGGGAGAAAAAATAAACAGCCCCGTACTTATTACCGGAGCTGTCTTTATCATTAGTTCGCTGATCATTGTCGTATACTCGCTGCAGAGAAGCTTGCAGAAGAGCGCCGGACAATAATATTAGTCAGCCTGATTCAGGTGTTTTTTATAGTCCGCATTTTCAGGATCCAGCTCGACTGCTTTTTTAAAATCAGCGACAGCAGCGTCCTTATTTCCGATTTTGTAATTGGAGATACCGCGGTTGTCATAAACCAGGGCATCATTAGGGTTCAGCTTAATGGACCTGTCATAATCGGCAATGGCTGCCTTGTGGTTTTTCATTTCACTGTAGACAAGACCTCTGTTGCAGAAATAATCAGGGTCTTTATCGTCCAGTTCTATCGCTTTATTATAATCAAGAAGTGCTTTCGCCAATTCATTATTGTCATCGTATAAAATAGCGCGGTTATAATAATTATCTGCATAGGTAGGATCCATTTCAATAGCTTTGCTATAATCGGCCAGCGCTCCGTCAATATCACCTGTTTTCTTTCTCAGAACAGCTCTCTCTGCATAAAAGTCAGCATCGGTAGGATCCAGTTGAATCGCTTTATTCATATTCTGAAGTGCGGTTTCTTTATCTCCCGCCTTTGATCTTGCAATAGCCAGGTGATAATAGGTTCTTGGGTTGGAAGCATCCAGCTTAATAGCCTGATTATAATCGGCAATGGCTGCGTCAAAACTTTTCAGGTGTGATTCTGCAATACCGCGGTTCACATAACCCAGTGCGTCGGCAGGCTTCATCTCAATATACTTGTTGAAGTCAGCAACTGCTCCGTTATAATCGCCGCTGTCAATACGGGCGCCTCCTCTTTCAAAATATGCCCCGGCATCCTTCAGGGGCGTTTGATCGGCGAGAGAAGCAGTCTTCAGGCTGTCGGCAGAAGCCGTGGATTTCTTATCATCGCTGCATCCTGAAGCAAAGGTCAGAACGCATAAAAATGAACAATAAAGGTACAATGGTTTCATAGGCTCATGTTTTAGTTTTATGAAAAATAAGTTTTTTTTATGATTTGATTCCTTAGTTTTAGATAAATAATTACCATGGAAAGCCTTAAAAACTCCTATTGCAGCTATTGCGGAGCAGAATTCGATCTGCCGCTGGTCTTTTCATCGACATGCCGGCAGTGTGCACAAATCACCTACCTGAACCCTCTTCCTGTATCGGTAGTCCTGATTCCTGTGGAAATGAAAGAAAACACAGGCAAATCGTTGCTCTGCATCATACGCAATATTGACCCCGGAAAAGGAGGACTGGCATTGCCGGGGGGCTTTATTGAGCTGAATGAATCATGGCAGGAAGCGGCTGCAAGAGAAGTGTTGGAGGAAACAGGGATCAGAATAAAGGCTGACGATCTCAATCTGCAGGAAGTGATCAGTGTACCCGGCACCATCCTTATTTTTTCCATGGCCAAGGCAATTCAAAAAAGCGATCTGGATGCTTTTCGCAGCAACGAGGAAATCTCGGAGCTGAAGATCCTTACAAAACCGGAGAAGATGGTATTCTCAGCCCATACGGCTATGGTAGAAAAATTTTTCGGCCTTGTTTAAGACAAATGTATACTTCAGAATTCGGAATCGAATTTTTTAACGCCGAATAAAGCGAAGGCGGCCAGCTTACCCGGCTCTTCATCTTCATGAATAATAAAAGAGCCTTTCTGAACTTCAGCTCCTGCCCTGCTTACCGAATAATTCAGCTCTTCGTTTTTACCCTTTGTGCTGAAGCTGATCAGCACGGTGGGATATTTACTGTCAGCCGTTTCTGTCCATTCAATATTACTGTCTTTCAAATCATCAACGATCTTCTTATGTTCATCCGAAAGCTGTACAGGCAAAGCTAAATTCATTTTGACTTTAAGCCCGGAGAATGGCAAGAGCTGAGGATAGCTCGCGTACAGGAGATCGGTATACTTTTGCGCCTCCTCTTTCTCATCATTTTCTTCAGCGATCAAAGCCATAGCCTCGTAAGTACGGGCCAGTAAAAGTTTTTCATGGTCGCGGTCGATGGTCTTGTCGGCAAGGATCACTTCAAAGCTATCCTTCGCTGCTTTGTAATTCTCCGCTTCCAGCAGGATCTTGGCCATAAAATAACGGTAGTAACGCTGCACATTCGGGCGTTTATCTTTTTTCTTCAACTCGGTAAATTTTCGGGTGAAAAATTCCGGACTGAAATCTTTAATAAGATTCCATACTTCATCAAAGGTGATTAAGTTTTCGGAAGAGAAAATATGATAGGTCACCTGGTCTCTTTCATGGCTTTGTGAGAACACATTGGCCAGGTTGAACTCCATCAGAAAATGTTCGATGTACAGTTTGGACAGCCGGAACAGGTCCGAAAAGCTATACCACCATCCGTCATTCTCAAATTTGATCCGGGCAATCTCGTCCGATTTATTCATGTAGCGCATCACGGCTGCCGCGCTCTTATACTGCTCGGGAAGCCAGGTCGTGCCTATATACATTTCTTCAAAACCTTCTGCCTTTTCCGTGCTCAGATTGCTTTTTTCGGTAAGTCCGAGGTAATGATAGTTTCTGGCCAGAGCGATGTTATGCCAGCCGAAGCCGGGGGACGAACCCTGTGATTTGATAATCTCTTTAAGCTTAGTCACACTCTGGGCTGAATTACCCTGGTACACATCCAGCATGGAAAGCATATAAAACTGCTCGCGTGTTTGTTTACCTTCGCTGATATGCTGGCTGGCCCGGGTGAAATTTTCGACAGCGGCGGCGAAATCGGCTTCTACAATTTTCAAATGCCCGTAGTTATTATAGGTAGCGCTGCTGGGTGCGCCCTCCAGTAATTTCTGGTAATAATATTCGGCTGAGTCGATCTGGAAATTATAGGTATGAATGAGTGATTTATAATGGTAGATATTCAGCAGTTCCATTTCCATTTGTCCGCCGAAAAAAGTAGCATTGAGGGGCAGGTCTTTATAGAATTTCACTTCAGCCGTATCCAGGAACCTCATAGCCATTTTAACATTTTCGTCCAGGGTCTCGC
>JBJMLY010000165.1:0-2360 GCA_045805025.1 Cytophagaceae bacterium
ACCGTGGTCATGGTCATCCTGACTTCTGGCTTGGCAAAAATATTATTGAGGATCAGCAGGGTGATAAGTCCGAGAATAAATACACTTCCGGCTATAATAAGGCTCTTGACCAGGTGCTTTTCGTATAAGACCCGCATCAGGTAGGCCCCGTAGGACTTATTCCTGTTTTCAAAAACGATGTCGTCTAACCTGTGCTCCATGATTTATGCTAACGTACTAATGCAATTTACATATATAAAGTTCGGGATTAAAGCCCTTAAAAGCTTAATCCTGGCGAATCTATCTTACAAATTCTTTACCAGGTCCCTGTCGGCCTGGGTAATGCTTACCGGCACAAAACGTTCAATGCCTACAATATGCATTTCATCAATAATGTCCACCAGATTTTTATACCTTGAAGTTTCCAGCGCCTTGATTACCACAACGAGTCCGGGAATCTGTGCTTTTTTAATTTTCAGTACTTCTCTTATTCCCTCAGAAGAATAATTGCTGGTCATGACCTGTGGATTGTCTTTTCCTGTGTACCAGAAGAGTTTATTGTCGTCGCCCAGGATAATAGTCAGCGCCAGGTCGGCTCTTAGCTGTGTTACTGCTTTGGTCTGGGTGTCGGGCATGTTGAGCTCCATGGCCTGAGGCTGGTTCATCGACGTGGTGAACATGAAAAAGGTAATCAGCAGAAAAGCCAGATCTACCATGGGAGTCATGTCAATCTTCGTAGAAAGCTTTTTAGCCCTCTTCTTGTCTTTACTGCCTTCGCCTGTATTGATCTCAGCCATCCTTAGTCTATGGGTTTTGCCTCCAGGGAGGTGATCAGGTTAAATTTATTAATCCGTTGCTTCTGCAGGGTTTGAATTATCCGTTCGATCACTTTGTAATCGGTATTGATATCTCCTTTCACGGCGATCCGGGCTTTGGGATTTACAAGCCTTGCACTCAGAATCCAGTCTTTCAATTCATTGGTACTCGAATCACAGGGAATGCCGGGTTCATTCACGTTGACAATATCTTTGCCCAGATTCAATACTCCCTTCAATGTATGGATGGGAAATCCTGAGTTTTCCATAAGGGCAAAATGGCTTTTCTCCGATTCGGTGAATTTGATATTGTATATCCCCGACATTTTGTCGAGCAGTTCCTTTCTGTTCGGTTGTCCGTCCAGAGAGAAAAAGATCCTTCCATCCGAAGCCACGGAAATAATCATCATATCCTTTTCAGGAAGCTTAATGGTAGAAATAGAAGAAGGAATGTCAACGGCCACATTTTCCGGAGCCTTGAACTTGGTCGCCAGCATAAAAAAGGTCAGCAGAAGAAAGGCCATGTCGCACATGGCGGTCATATCGAGAGAAATGCTCTTTCTGGGAACCTTAACCTTTGGCATAATCCCTATTTCTGAGTGGCGGAGAAGGTCTGGCTGATGCTGAACCCTACTTCATCAATGCTGTAGGTCAGCGTATCGATCTTGCTGGTAAAATAATTGTAAGCCACAATGGCCAGAGCTGATGTGGCAATACCAAGAGCGGTGTTGACCAGCGCTTCAGAGATACCGTTGGCAAGCTCGGTCGCATTGGGTGTACCGGCCACGGCCAGAGCCGCAAAGGCCTTGATCATACCGATGACCGTTCCGAGCAGACCTATCAGGGTGGAAATAGAGGCCAGGGTCGCAATGATGGTCAGGTTTTTTTCCAGCATAGGAAGTTCCAGGGAAGTCGCGTCTTCCAGCTCTTTCTGGATGGCCATGATCTTTTGATCCTTGGTCAGCCCCTGCTCCTTTGACATCTGGATGTATTTTAAAAGCACAGCTCTGGCTGCGTTGCCGACCGAACCTTTCTGCACATCGCATTCCTGCAAGGCCTCATCCAGTTTATTTTCGGAGATGAGTTCTTTGATGTCCTGGACGAAGTCCTCGATTTCGCCTTTTCCGCTTGCCATAGTAATGGTATAAGCCCTTTCAATGGAGAAGGTGATCACCATCATCAGGAATGACATCAGGAAAGGAACGATGAAACCTCCCTTGTAGATAATACCAAAGTAATTTCCGCTTTTGGGGTTGTTAAGCGGATTATTATTGATAAAATTGGACGAATGACCGAAGACGAACCAGAACAACAGTCCCGAAATAATGAGCGTGCTGAGAATGACGATGATGGCAAAATAAGGTTTAATGCCTTTTGATTTTGTAGCCCTGCTTTTCATGTTAAAAATTAAGCGTTATAAAGGTAAATATAGTGTATCCGTCTTCCACAATACAAATAAACCCGGAAAAAGCTTAAGGGTTCAGCCCCGGGAAATTTTCTGAATATGTAAGTTTTAAATTCTATTTTTACCCTGTTAATTTAACGTTACGAAAATGAAAAATATTA
>JBJMLY010000166.1:0-2608 GCA_045805025.1 Cytophagaceae bacterium
CTCCAGACTGGAATAGAAAGGAATTGAAATTTCCATACTGCAGGATGACATGTTCGATTTAAGGTAATCACCTTCCGGTGCTGAATTGGAAAACTGATTGAGCTTGCTGTAATCCATCATCGTATGGTTGATGGAATACGAAAAGCGGATGCTGAGCGGATATTGGTCTGAAAATGTATACTGAATATAGGGTGTATAAGAAACAGAGGTTTGCTTTCCATATTTTACACTTTGTTCTGTCGCCTCATTTTCTGCTTTGAGTGAATAGCGGGTGAAATCATAGCTCATTCCCACACCGAAAAAACCATTCCCTGTCCTGAAGTTTTGATGAAGCCCTCCTCCATAGTACACCATGCCTACATCCACATTCTGTTGATATTTATATGGCTTGCCCGAATTTTGTGTGGCCGTGGCTGTACTGCCTAATCCACCGGTCTTCGTGTGGAGTTCACCCTGCAGACCTCTTATTCCCAGACGAAAGCCTGCATTCAACCCTATGGTTAGAAACATGCCTGCATGATGGCCGAATCTTCCATTCAATGTTGCGGCCGGAATATTGGGGTTATTGTTTAACTCTTTCAGGTAATTATTGAATCCTTGAAAATTCCCTTTACTTATGCCGAGTGTCATACCGGTATAAGCAAGGCCGAACCTGCTGGAGGAAGAATTCTGTGCATATACCTGTATATGAATTATAAAAAGAGCGAGGATGATAAGGATCGTTTTCATAAGTGTAAAAATTTATATGAATCACTTACATCCAATTAACGGCAAGTGCCTTACAGGAGAATTAAGCAGGCATTAGAATTACATTAAACTTTATAAGGATAAAAAAATATGCGTTCCAGCCGCATTTAATAACAGATTAAATCATTTATTCTGATTACGGAGTCTTAATGATGAGTTCCACACAGCGGTTCATAGTTTTGTGTCCTTTCTCCACCGGCTTTGATGATCCATAAGCGGATTCAGCCATTCGGTATAAATCGATGCCTTTGCTCATAAGATATTCCTTTACGGCATTGACTCTGGCTTCTGAAAGCTTCTGACATTCCTGTGGATTTCCCTCATCTTCGCTCGCGTGTCCCCTGAGCTCCACCTCCACAGAAGGGTGTGTACTCAGAAAGTCAGCCAGCCTGTCAAGGTTTATTGTCGCAAGATTACTCAGATTGCTCTTTCCCTTTTCGAAGATGGTATTTTCAATCGTAATCGTTTCTACAATTGTGATCGGTTCCATTAGAATATCTTTGCTGATATCCTGATTCGCATTGTAAACATCGGCATTGAATTTCTCTTCGTAGTCCTGAAACCCATTTGCCCGGCAGACGATCCGATACTCGCCTGCCGTATCTATGTTCAGCAGGTAAGCGCCTGTTTCCGGATCCGAAGTCGACGTATACATGTAGCCGCTTTCTGAATTGATCAGCATCACATTGGCTCCCAATGGCTGAGAAGTTTTTTTGCTGAGTGTTCTGCCGCTGATCCTTACCGCCAGGGCTTTGAATTCCTCTGCCGCTTGCACGGTCATTGTTGTATCAACTATTGCGGTATCGGCTGAAAAAGTCCTGACAGGATTATCCATGCCTCTTTTCTTTCGGGCTCTGGCAGGTCCTGAGTAATAAAAAGGAATGGTGATCTCCACACCGGCTACATTCATGTCCGAGTGAAGGTCGGTTCGCCCGGGAGCCGAATTGGAGAACAGGTTGAATGAACTGTAATCAAATTGTATGTTGTTGATCGAATAAAAGAAACGCAGGTTAACCGGTGATTCGCCAAAGGTATATTGAACGAAGGGAGTCCAGGTAGGCGCTTTCACTTTGTTGAGCCGTTGAAATCTTTTCGTAATCTCGGTTTCCATATGAGAGCTGAACTTGGTGGTACCGTAGCTCACTCCTAATCCAAGATAGCCGTGTTTGGTAACCCTGAAGCGCTGATAGATTGTGGCGCCCCAGAAGCCCATGCTGATTTCGACCGGCTGATAATATTTATACGGTTTAGCTGCTGCGTTTTCCGTAGCGTTTACCTGCTTGTCGACAAAGCTGAATTTCCAGTAGAATTCACCAAAGAGCCCTTTAATCCCAAGTCTTATGCCTGTATTAAATCCATAGGTCGTAAATCTGTGTGCATGATGATACTTTCCGTTGATGGTAACGCCTGGCACCATGGGGTTGGCATTGAAGGCATCCAGGTAATTATTGAATCCCGAAAAATGTCCTTTATTAATGCCAAAGTTTATACTGATATAGGAAAGGCCGAAGCTCTTTCTTTCCTTATAGGTATGCTGTGCCCGGATACCGGAGCAGCAAAGGAGAATAAGCAGAAAAGAAAATAGAGATACTTTCATAGTCAAAAAAATTGAGGCCTATTTGAAGTAAATAAAAAATTAAAGCAGCAATCTGCCTACTACAAATACGATAAAAAGATTTCCCCACAAAGACTCAAGGCTGGCGATATTGGCGATCAGCTCTGTGCACGGGTATGTAATTCCCGTTCCGGCCAGCACATGAAAACAGCAGGAAATACTTTTAATAAAAGGCAGGGTTCCCAGAGGAATTCCAAGTTCCAGGCTTTGAATGGAAATAATATCGAGAATTTCATAGACGCTTCC
>JBJMLY010000167.1:0-3001 GCA_045805025.1 Cytophagaceae bacterium
ATTTTTGCTTGTAATGCCTGGCATCAACAGTTGTAAAAAAGAAGGAGATGTTTTTCCCGACAGCGTAACCATTACTTTTAAGATATACGACGATCAGGATCTGCTGATTACAGGAGCAAAAATTTCCATTTATGACAGCTATCAGGCTTATCTCAACGGGGTGGCTGCGAATAATATCGGATTTGCCATAGATTCCGCTTTAAGCAGCCCGGGTGGTTCTACTTTTGTTTTACAACCTAAAACCGATTATTGGATCCTGGTAACCTATGACGATGTGGTGAGAACCCTGAAGCTTAGCAATACCTCCCTCAGCGCACAGCTGGATAAGCTTGATAAAAGCTCCGTCATCAATGCGATCATAAGGATAGTTCCGAATACCTGCAACATTTCTTTCTGGACCGATGCCAGCAACCCGGTTCCTATTGAAGTTATTTTTAACAACATTGATGACACGGTCTATAATACCATGCCTTCAGCCCCGCTTGCTCCGGGAAATACGAATTCGCTTAATTTCAGCGTTCAGCCCGGAACCTACAGCTATTATGCCAAGGGGCCGAGAAATTGTCTCTGGACCGGCGCTGTCACAGTCGGAGGGGGGGCATTCAGGACAATACAGCTGAACACCTGTAATACCGGACAGATTACATTTTACACAACCCAACCGAATACATTGGGCACTACCTATCCGATTTCAGTGGTACTGGATAATCTTGATAATGCGGGATTGGTTCCCAGTGCCGTCGCCAGTCCTTATATATGCGGCTCACCACTTGACCCGAATGCTTTAACTGTTTTCAGAGATCCTAATACATATACCTATGTAGCGAAGACCGCCGACGGCAGATGTACATGGACAGGCTCATTTACTTTAGCACCCAATGGTTGCGTATCTATTCCATTACCCCTTTGTCCCTAGACTATGAAAATGAAAAACACATACACTTTTTAAGGAATGAACAGAAGCGTGAGATACATTTTTATAGTACTTTTCTTATCGGCATTTGCTTATCCGTTACAGGCCCAGGAGCAGAAGAAACTATCGCTGAATCTGATGGCAGGAGCCGTTCTGATGAACAATAATGAAAAGCTTGCTCCTTCAGGCTTGCCAGAGAATATTTTCGGTGGATTCAAAAAGATCATGCCTGCAGCCGGTATCGGAATCAACTACAGGCTTTCGGAAAAAATGCATTTGTTCGAAAATGTATCAGCATTCCATTCTACAAAAACCAATTTTGGCTTCAGTTTCCCTTCTTTTAAAACCGGACTGAAATACAACCTGGTTTCACCTGACAAACGCTTCTCACCTTTTGTGATGGCACGTGTGGATATGGGCCTGGTATTTCTTAACCGTGCGCAGAACAGCCGGGATGTTTTCCCGGATAGCTCCGCGAGCTCACTGGGTCCGGGTATAGGGGCTACCAAGATTACTTACAATGAAGAGAAGCTAAAACTCTCGGCCGTTCCTCTTCCGGGAGCATCTGCAGGCGCCGGATTTGATTTCAAGCTGAGTCCGAAGTTCAGTGTATTTCTGCTCTACTCGTTCAGTCATAATATTGCCAAACATTCAAAGCTCCTGAAGGATAATTATTTTTATAATAAATCAAACATCAACTACAGTTTTGTCTCGGCAGGTATTACCATGAGGATATTCAAAAAGACAAGACAACTGATCGCCACGCTGCCTATGGAGAAATGGGAGGGCGACAATACGGCTTCGATAAAAGGAATATCCATTTATAAGAAAGCCGACGCGTCCAAAAAACCGGAACTGGTAGAAATGACCAACCGGAAAGACAGTACGCTGAAAGTAATTCCTACCGATAAGGATGGATTATTCAAAATCCCCAATCTGCCAAGAGATGATTACAAATTCTATCTGGCCAAACGGAACAGAAAAATAGAGAAAGCTGATCTGGAACTTATTCATGACAACCGAATGAAGTTAACAGACGACTATCTTTCCCTTGAACTGTTTGATGACCAGGAATCAGAAAATTTTATCAGTCGGGAAGGTAATTATTCAGTAGTGCTCAGGGAAGGATTTCAGCATGAGATTAATCTTTCCATCACTGGTCTAAGCATTAATGGAAAGCTCGACAACGTTGTTCCCGATACCAGCTGTCAGAAAATACAGCTTCTATTATATGATAAAAAAGACAGTCTGATCAAAAGTGTTACACCCAGACCCGATTGTTCTTTTCATTTTACCGATCTGACTCCCGGCGCCTACAGAATGGCTTTCCGGAATACTGATCCTGAAAACAAGGTGAGCTTTACATACAACTTTACAGGAGCCGAGCCGGTTGTTTCCAGACAATTCAACAACCTGTCGCCTAAACTCACCTATATGATCGCGGGAGTGGTAAGTCTGAAAGATTCTGCCGGCACTACCAAAGATGTCCTGGTGAAACTCATCGACCCGGTCAGTAAAGTGGTAAAAGATACGGTGCTTACACAGAACGGAAAATTCCATTTTGACAATCTGCCTTCGAACAAGTATACAGTGATCTATGAGCCAGACCCAAAAATTCAGGGGGAAGTGGATTACATGATGGACGATAATGAAAGAACCTATCACAAAGAGTTTACTTTTGTGTTCGGCCCCATCGCGCATGACTCTTCAGGAAAAATTACTGCTTCAGGAAAGCTTAAAACATTGAAACCTGACCATTCCTATGTTTACCTGATCAACAAGGATAATGAAATCGTCGCCAAGATTCATCCCGAGCCGGACGGAAAATTCAGCTTCACCCACTTGCCTTCCAAAGATTACAAAGTAGTTTATCAGCTGGAAGACACCAGCAGGAAAGCAAAGATAGATTATAACTTTACCGATGAAAACGGAATTGAGGAAGAAACGTATGTGCTACATGCCACGGGAACAAAAGACGTGAAGGTGAAACATAAAATCAAAAGTAACATCACCCATACAGAGCCCACTACAAAAATCGAGCGGTACAACGTTACCAGTTTCAATCAGCTTGAAAGCGGCAAAACATAC
>JBJMLY010000168.1:0-5061 GCA_045805025.1 Cytophagaceae bacterium
GCCAGCAGTACCAATATGTTTGTTTACAACGATCTCGATACTGCAGGAAAAGTTTGCAGCGCTTTTCAATATCTGCAGAAGCTTAAGGTTTTATCGGGTAAAATAACGATCAGAACTGATACGGTTAATCTTGTATATGATAAGGTCAACTATGATAAGATCCGCCGCTATTATTTTGCTGAAGTGCGAACCGTGAGATCATTTTTTACAAAACAGAAAATCAAAAGGGATACATTGCCCGACAGCATGGCTGTATTTTCTGACACCCTGATTTTTGACCATAAGGAACCACTGAGTTTTTTTGTGAAATTTGATAAGGAAAACAACATTCCGAAGAACTTCAGAATTTTTGCGATCAGCCGTACAGGAACTCCTCCCCGCCTCGAAGAACTTCCTGCTCTTATTACCTGGTGGCTGGGACTGGATGAGGAATGGAAGGCTATTTTCCGGAAGAGAATAAAAATGGATGAATACCCTCGGGTCTTTGATATTGAAAAAGTAACAGGAGTATATGATCTTAATTGTGCAGGAACAAAAATCAAAAACCTCGAGCCTTTGCGCAAGTTCACCAATCTTGAAAAGCTGGATTGTTCGCAAACAGGTGTTACCAGTTTATCTTCTCTGGCGGGGCTCAGTAATATGAAGGCACTGAATGTGTCTTTCTGCCAGCTCACAAGCCTTCAGGGCATAGAAAAAATGACTATGATGACGGAGCTGAAATGCAAAGGCAATAAAATTGAAGATCTCTCCCCTGTTAAAAATATGCTTAATCTGATGGAACTCGATTGTAGTCAGAATGAACTTTTAGACATTGCTCCAGTCAAAGATTTACTGATGCTGAATAAACTCGATGTTTCGCTCAATATTAAAATTAAAAGCATCAACGAGGTGAGTACACTTGTAAATCTTGAAAAACTGGCAATACGGAAAATTGATATCGGAAGTCTTGAGCCTGTAAGGAAGCTGATCAACCTCAAATACCTCGACGTCTACAATACCAATATTACTACGCTGGAGCCCATAAGGAATATTCATAAAATTTTTCACCTTAACATAGACCATAATAAAATCACCAGCCTGGAGCCCATCAGTAATCATGTCTTTATTTCAGAGCTCACGATGTCAAGCACGAATGTTCAGGACCTTTCCGAGCTGAAGAATCTGGAAAGCCTCCGTGATTTTGAATGTTCCGATAATCCGCAGATCAAAACCCTGGGACCCGTAAATCGTTTCCCCTATGTAAAGGTTCTCAAAATTACACATACAGGTATTTCCAAAGAGGAAGCGGCCCGGTTTAAGAAAAATCACCCAAATTGCCAGATCACCTATTATTGATATGGAAGAAAAAACATTGTACGAACGATTAGGTGCAGAAAATCTGCAGATGCTCGTTGACCGGTTTTATGATCTGGTTTTTGCCGATCCTGAAATTAAAGATCTTTTTAAAACGGATAAAGATCTTATTAAGAAAAAGCAGTTTATGTTTCTCAGCCAGTTCCTGGGTGGACCCTCTCTGTATTCCGATGTATACGGGCATCCTAAGTTGCGGGCAAGGCATATGCCACATCCCATTTCCGAAGATAAGGCTGTAGCATGGCTTAAATGTATGCATGCTGCTATTGATACCCTGGGAATTTCCGATGAGCTGAAGACAGAACTTTTTGAAAGGTTTCCGTCTACTGCCTTTTTTATGGTGAATTCTTAATGATGAAAGTGAAAGCTTAGTAAAAACAAAGGGCCGGCACCGGAATGGCACCGACCCTAAACCAAGGGAAGGAAAAGTCAAAACATCTATTTCAGTTTTGAAAATTCTTTGACCGCCGTTTTTTCATCCAGGTACGAAGAAGTATAATGCACGCAGGGCGAATGAATGAATAAGGCCGTACCATCTTTCAGTGTATTAATAACCTGCTCGTGATTCTCCACCGGAATTGCCGGACAACCCTGGCTTCTGCCAAGACGTCCGTTGCATTTAATGAAGTCCTCACTGACATAATCTGCCGAATGTATTACCACTGCTCTTTCTTTGGCATTTGAATTGAAATTTTTATCCAGTCCATCGATCACCAGGGATAAACCATGTTTTCCTGTATACGTGTTTCTTGTAACATAAAACCCCACACTGCTCATATTGGAGCTCTGGCAATTGGAAAAATTAGTGGCTTTGTTCTCGCCTGATTTTTTTCCATGGGCCACCAGACTATGGTACAGTACTTCTTTCTTATTGACATCAATAATCCATAGACGCTGCTCTGTCGAAGGTTTGTCAAAATCAACAATACCGAGGATCCCTTTGTCAGAAAGAAGATCTTTATGCTTCATATTGTAATAGCCAACCATTCCCAGCCGGAAAACTTCATAGCTTAATCCTTTTTCCCGAAGGCCTGTGCTTGTATAAATATCTTTAATGTAATTTTCAAATACAGCGGTATTGTTGCTTGCAGCAAATAACGAAGATACTGAAAGACTTATCAGAAACAGTATCAGGTATATTTTTCGGGTGAAAGTCATTGAATCTATAGACAAAAAGAGGCTCTTTTTAGTTCCCGTTTCTATGAATATACTCATTTTTGTTCATAAACGAAAAATGGAGCGGAGCTCCATTTTTCAATGATATCATACTCTTACTTAAGCAGTTTCAATAATAGTGACTTTCTGGATCTTATCTCCCTGTCTGATCTTGTCAATCACGTCAAGGCCTTCCACTACTTTTCCGAAACAGGTATGTTTGCGGTCAAGGTGGGCTGTATTATCTCTGCTATGGCAAATGAAGAACTGCGAGCCTCCGGTATCTTTTCCTGCATGCGCCATGGATAAAACCCCTCTGTCGTGGAATTGATTATTACCCGTTAGTTCGCATTTGATTGTATAACCAGGTCCGCCGGCTCCTGTTCCTGTAGGATCTCCACCCTGAATTACAAAATTGGGAATCACACGATGAAAAGTAACGCCGTCATAAAATCCCTTTTTAGAGAGCTTTATAAAATTTTCGACTGCGAGTGGCGCATCTTGCTCATAAAACTCTATTTTCATCGTGCCTTTGTCGGTAACCATTTCTGCTTTCTTCATATTTATATAGATTATCTTTTGTTTCGAAACGTTAAATTAAAAAGTTAAAATCTTAATTCGAAGGAATTATTAGTATGATTTTCTAGTTTTAACGATCAATTAAGCCGATATTAATTTATGCTTAAACAATTCTGGACTAAATATAAGGTTTACATGCGGGTTGACCTGATCATGTATCTGTCCTTCATAGCGACCTTCTTCCTGCTCATGCTCATTTGGGGCTAATCATTCGTTTTTCCAAAGATATAATATCGTTGACTCCTGATGAGGATAAGCCGTATAAGTTTTGGGCGGCCATTTGTTCTCCGTAAAATAGGAGTTTCTTCCCGGTATCTCCAGAAACCCTGCAGAATCCAGTTTTTTGATTTTTTTCCAGGCATAGATCAGCCATTTATTTCTGGATTCTTCCGATCTGTCAGGATTAGCAAACCAGGAGATTTCATCCCAGCCCCATACAAATTGTGCCCCGCTTACTTTTCCCGTCTTTGGTAAGGGATAACCGGTATTATCAAATTCTACCAGGTAAGGAAGATGTTCGCATGACCAGCCCATCGGACTTATGCCACCACGGCTTCTGGTGTAAATCGGAACCAGGTCTGATGAACGGCTCGGTTTAACAGCTATCCGGCAGTCAAATTCGGGAGTTCCCTTTCTTTTTATTTCCTGCATCCGGATAGGCCAGGAATGAAAATCAAAGAGCAACTGTGTATTTACTTTTCCTTCTCCATTATAATATTTACCAAAGGTATGTGCATCGCAGAGCACGAAGCCTCTCCTGGCATGCAGCCGGGCATAAGCTCTGACTTTGGACAGAAGATCCCACCAATAGCTATGAGTAGGATCTTGCCGATCCATAATCTCTACCTGGCCGAAATGAATGGCTTCGTATCCAAGGTCAATAAAGCGTGTGGCTCTGTAATAGAATAGCATCCTGCTTTGAAGCTTGCTCATATCAACTACTTCACCTCCATTATCAAAGTAAACAATATAGCTGGCGTTTAAACGGTATATCCCTTGTCTTGCCAGCTGCGGATCGTATCTGGCCAATACAGTATCGTAGATCATTTCGCTGAAGCGGAATCTCATTCCCGGCTCAAATGGAATTCCAAAGGCCTGCTGTACATAGGCGGGTACAAGAATACCGCTTAGATTCTGATTGCTCCCATCTGAATAATTGGTGTCGACGATGTCAATGTCAGGAAAGACCGCCTCCAGCACCGCTGCCTGTAATATGGTATTATTATGAACGGTCTTGCTATGAATATTCTTTTCAATAATGGATGCATTGAGAAAGATTCTATGCTCATTCCAGCCTCCTCCCCATATACCGGCTGCCCTTCCGATAAAAGCAGGTTTTATTCTTTCAAGAAAATGAAGGTCATTCTGAAAGGCTACACTATCTTCGACAATGTCCCACATGTTCTGCATGTTGATGGATCTTCTCAGGTAATGCTCCAGTTCTTCCCGGCTCAGGTTTTCTTTTCCCTGGCTGGTACAGTAAAAGAATAGGAAAATGATCAGGAATGGAATTGTATTTTTCATGACTCAGATAGTTCTTTTTAAATTAATTTTATGTCAGATAAGAACCAAATTAAATGAGGATTAGAATTGCATTAGATTTTGAAAACCTTTGCTAATAAAGGCCTCCATGCGTTTTTTCAAGCAGTATATATCAATGTACACCATAAGAAAATTAAAGGTTGTACGTTCTTAAATTAAACTATTACAACTATGAAAAAGCTCGTATTCGTTATCTTCTCTGTTGTCCTTCTGATGGGAACTGCTCAGGCCGCTTCAACATTTCAGCCTAAAAAACATCATCATCATAAAACCTATAAATCGCACAGCAACTTCCACATTCTTCACAAAAAATTGGTGGACAGAACCTATCAGAACTAATTCAAAATTAAAAAAGTCCGGTTTACCGCCGGACTTTTTTATTGATTTCTTTCTGATTAAAGTTCATTTTTAGGATCTCTCTTGTCTTTAACC
>JBJMLY010000169.1:0-22699 GCA_045805025.1 Cytophagaceae bacterium
CGGACATAACAGATAGTCAAGAATAAAATCAGCTGAATGAGCAATTGACTCTTTAGTACCCCTGATAATGATTTTTCCACATCTCAATTTATGCAAAGTATATGAAATTCACCTATTCGTAACATCATACAGTTAATTAAGATCCCTACCCCCTATAACCAACCATGAGGTACTACTAATTACCGGGATAGAAGCAAGAAAATGGCGGGTAAATGGGTCTTTCCTTATCCATTTAACTATCCGTATATTGAATTTTCCAGATCCAAAACCTTACTTTTATCGATAGTTTTCAAACCTTGTTATTTAAACGTAAATAATTTGTGACTTAAGCTAAAGCAGGTTATGATTGCTAATTGACTTTCAAATGATTCGATCTGAAAACAATTGTGATTAAGATGTAAAATACAATATACAACTTATTGCAAACCAATTAATTACAAAAAATATATTTACTTATTTTCTTGCTTGATATAGCGGATAAGATTTAGATTTGTATAAGTTTTATAAATAATTATACAATAAAGTGATTATAATAAAACATAAGGTAAAAGTCTCCGTAAAGCTGAGAATTAAATAAGATAGACTTTTGATCAATTTAACTATCCTGCATTTACTTTTCAATAACAAGAATAAAACAACATAATCTATAAAACCGGCATGATAAAACGAATGATACTCCTTAGCTTCATCGCCCTTCTTCCCTTATTTTCGGAAGCTCAGGAGACCCACGAATATTTCTACGTGTATTCGGATAAATGGGAGAATGGAATACCAACAGGCTTTATGGGAGAGAAAAATGGAGTCAGCATGAAAATTGAAGAGGTATCGGAAGGAGCTCATACAGGGAGTAAATGTGTAAAAATCGTGTGTGACAAATCCGAAGCCTGGAGAGGCCTGCATGTACAATATACCGGGACCTGGAATGTAGCTCTTCAGCCCACTACCAAACTTCCCGATCTGACGGGTTATGAGAAGCTGGAATTTTATGCCCGGGCAGAAACCACCGAAGATGCTTACGTTCTGCCCGAAATCGGCATGGGCGGAGGTGATAATAAAGAAGATAAAAGAAACGATACATTCCTGGATATAGGACACAAATGGAAGAAGTACAGCATCAACCTGCACGGTACCGATCTTCACAGAATCAATACACTTCTGTATATGGTGCTCCCGACAGGAACATTATACCTTGATGAAATCAGATACATTAAGAAAAAAGCCAAGTAATACGATAGATAATAATAATGATCCGGATGAAACTGCGTATCAAAAACAATAAAATCTTAACTCTGCTGCTGCTGAGCACCGCAGCCTGCACTTTGTGGACCTGCTCCAGTATCAGTCTTGTTCCTCAAACAGACCTCTATGTGAGCTCAGACCAGCTTATCGAGCCTGACCTCACCACCACTCCCAACAATGGTTACAGCTCGCCTGAAAGCCGTGAAGGCTGGGACCTGGTCTGGACCGATGAATTCAAAGCTCCTGAAATCGATACGACGCGCTGGAATTATGAAGTAAACGGAGACGGCGGAGGAAATAATGAGCTGCAATATTATGTATCCTCCCGGGCCAACTCTTATATCAGAGACGGCAACCTGGTGATCAAAGCAATCGAGCAAAACTACAAAGGAAAATTCTACACCTCCGCGAGACTTAACTCCAAATTCAAGGGAGACTGGAAATATGGGCGTATGGATATCCGGGCGAAGCTTCCGGTACAACAAGGCGTATGGCCTGCTATATGGATGCTGCCTACCGACTGGGTTTATGGAACCTGGCCTCAGAGCGGTGAAATTGACATCATGGAGATCATCGGACAAAAAGCGAGCACCACGCACGGTACCATACACTTCGGACAACCATGGCCTAAGAATAAATGGATCGGCGAACAGAAAGTGCTTCCTAAAGGAGACTTCTCCGATGAGTTCCATGTATTTTCGGTAGAATGGGAAGAGAATGAAATCCGCTGGTACCTGGACGATACACTCTTCTGCAAAAGAGTGCCTACAGAGGTGCAGCCGGAGCGCTGGCCCTTCGACCAGAGATTCCATATGATCCTGAACCTGGCAATCGGCGGTAACTGGCCCGGCCCTCCCGACGAAAACACGAAATTCCCCAAGTATATGTATGTAGATTATGTGAGAGTATTTCAGAGACCTGGTCAAAAATAATTCAGTAAAAGAAACATTTTAATCAATGACTAATAAAGTAACTTACTTTTTATCGCTTTTCACGCTGGCAGCCCTACTGGCCGGAGGAAAGTCTGTCGCGGCCGGAGATTCTCTGGTCTTCTCAGACAGACCTCTTACCCCACTCAGGCTGATCGGCATACAGAAGCTGAGCGGCCATAAAGGCAAGTCTGCCTTTATGCAGCGGATGGACGACGACCCCGTTACCACCAAGTATGTCAAGAACTACCTGAGCGGCTTAACCGTAGGAGGTTATTTCAGAGGCTATGGCTTCAGCCGTAAGTTTACAACACCTTACGGTAATTACGGGGCCACCAAGATTATGGACGTAGGTGACGGATTCTACGACCCGATGATGTTCATGTACGTAGGCGGAACTCCCACTCCTACCACCTCCTTCGGCTCGGAAATAATTCTTGCCAATCCATTCGAAGCCTACAGAGGTCCGGGAACGGGAACCCGATCGGTGAACCTCTATTTCTCGCTTGTACTCCGCGGAAGCATCAACACCAAAAAATTCGGTAACTACAACATTGTTGCCGGTGGTATCGAGTGGAGACAGCTCACTCCTTTCACATTCGGAACCAACGTGGGCTATAACCGCTACAGCATCTTTGAAAGAAGACCATGGGATCCCGTGGGGAATATTAAAACCAGATATGCCAGCTACTATTACAGCGGCACCATCAATCAGGACGTGCGTTTCGGAACCAACCCATTCAAAGGTTTTATGATCAGCGGCTTTAATATGCCGTTCAAAACAACCCTGGACGTTTTCTACGGAAAGACCCAGATGAATGCCGGAATTACAAGAGATCTGATATCCGCTCCAAAATCAAATCTGGGCGTTAAGCTGACCAAAACCTTTAAAGGCGATAATAAGATCGGATTGAACACCTTCAACTCTTTTGTTACGCCCGACAGCATTACAGGAAAAAAATCAGTTCAATGGAACATTTTCACCACTGAATTTGACCTGAACATTAAAGACATCAAGATTAACGGTGAAACAGGTTTCGGCGGATATCAGAGTCCGACCTATAGTCGAAAATGGAGCGGTGCCTTCATCGCTAATATTTCCATTCCCAAAAAATACACCCTGCTCCCTTTCAATTTAAGATACTTTGATATCGGATATAATTTCACCAGCAATGTTGCTCAGTTCAACAACGTAACCATTCGTGAAGTGACAACAGGCTATAACCCGATCGGTTCTGGAGGTGTGGTGAATGGAGCCGTGGTTACTCCTTTCGGAGCCAACATCAACAACGTCGGAGACCTTGCCAATAACCGCAGAGGTGCCGTCATCAATACCGAGGTGAAACTGGGCAAAGTAAAAATGATCATCGGTAACCAGGTGGCACAGGATATCAACCGTTTCACCGATAGAAAAAACCTGACCTTCGGACATAGAATCAATGCGCTGACCTGGTCACGTCTGCCGGGCTTTCCTTTCTATGGAACCTTCGGGCCGGCCAACCGGGTAGGAACATTTTACCGGGGGGTTTATGAGAATGTTAAAATATCCGATACCCTTTCGGACGGATCACCGATGACTAAAATCGCATACAACGCCCTCGATGTGCAGTTTAAATACAAAGACAGGATCTTCGGCAAAGACTTCTATGTATACAGCTTGAACACATTTGTATCCGGACAGAACAAATTATCTCCTATCCCATTATTTACAAATGCCGCTTACATTAGAGGCCGGTACCACGAGCTGGAATGCTATTACCAGCTGCACCGCGACTTTATTCTTTCCCTTTACCTGGGCTATGAAGTTGTGAAAGGAAATTCTCATACCGACCTGAATGCTTCCGGACAAGCAAGAGATCAGAAAAATGAAGCCCTCGGTATTGGATTTGACTGGGCCCTGAGCCAGCAGACTGCATTGTTTTTCAGACAGAGATGGTTCTCTTTTGAAGACAAAAATTTTGTCGGAGAAAAATTCAACGGCAATGAAGCTACTATAGAACTAAAAATATTCTTTTAAAACATAAATTTTAAAATTACAATGAACAGGAATTTACTAATCCTTACACTTTTTGCAGTAGCCTTCGCTTCTTCTGCCTATGCACAGGACGACAAGGTAAAGTTCAGCGCCGTTGGACGCGCCCTGGAGCAGAACAGCAAACTGGATGCGACCGATACGATCAATGCGCACAGGAACAATACAGGCCATGCACTCGTGGATCTGGGCATTAATATCAATCCCGATAAAAAGACCGAGATCCTGGCTGTGATGCGTCTCAGAAGCGACCTGAGCGGTTTCTTCGGAGCAGGCAACAGCGCCTTCCTCAGATGGCTTTCCATCAAAGGAATCATAGGAAATGGGATTGCATACCAGGTGGGCGATATTCACTTAAAGCTTTCTCCATACACCCTCTTCAATAATTATGCGGAAGGCTCCGTCAATGAAGCAGCCATCTTCAGCAACCTGAGAAGAGATTATTCTTACTATGAGAATTTCAATAAGGGAAATTACTGGTGGCAGCAAGGTGCTCATACCAACTTCACGCTGGCTTTCAAAAGCCCGGTTATGGAAAAGATCCGGTTCGACGCTTTCGTTCTTAGAAACAGAGCAGCCAACAGCATCTTCGGCGGTCCCTCTGCCCTTCATGCAGGCGGAAGAGTGGAAATCAGCCAGAGCCGCTTTTTAAACCTTACCGGAAATTATATCAATCTTTTTGAAGTGGGCGCTACCACCAGCAGCGACAGCTCCGCCAGAAATCCTGTAGCTTCTCTTGAACTGAACAGCCGGCTTATTGACGGCAGCGGTTTCGGACTGAACCTGTTCGGAGAAGGCGGTTTCTCTCAGCTGAACTTCAACAAATATCCTTCTAACCCGAACAGTCCGCAAGGCTACTTCTTCGATGCAGGCCTGGGCGCAAACCTGAAATCAACCGGTCTCTCCTTCAAAGCTTCTTACAGATATGTATCGCCAGATTTCTATAGCTCCGGAGCTCAATCAAAAAGAGTAAATTTTGCCACTACCCCTGCCCTGTTCAGAACGTATGGCGACAATCCATTCGCACCCAATACCAGAGGAATTACCATATTTGACCTGGTCAGAGACCCCACTATTTACAATTCACACATCAGTTATCAGCTGCAGGCTTATGATCCAAGACTTGCCAATACCATGCCTTATGGAAAAGCCACTCCCAACAGAAAAGGAATCACCGTGGAAGCCAATTATAAAGATTCACTTGAAAGAGTTAATGTGGATGTTACAGGCGCTATGTTAAGCGAAGTAAATCCGGTCAACTCAACCAACCTCCGGAAATTTACGTTTGTACGGGCAGCAGCGGATCTGAATATTCATTCCATGATCGGCTTCAAGAAAAGGATCATTGTGAATGGAGGAATTCAATATGAACATACATCAAGAGCAGGGACTTCATTCGAAAGCGTAGATCTTACCAGCATGCTGGTAGATGCCGGCCTTGAAATTGAAGTCCTTAAAAAATTGGATATACTTTACGGTATGAAGATGCTGAACTCCAAAGGCAATGAATATATTTCCATCCGCAATTCATTTAACGCACTGACCGGAGCTCCTGCGGCGTTTAATACGGACGGAACACAGAACATGATGGCTTTCGGACTCAAATACAGATTCAGCCCAAACAGCTACCTGACACTTCAGGATCATATATTCAACTATAAGGATAAGAAAAATGACGTACTGAACTATAACATCAATCAGGTAGTCATGATGTTCTTCCTGAATTATTAATACTAAGAATGATGCTTATGAAAAATCTGCTTCTATATTCACAGATCCTGTTTGCTTTTGCATTCTTTTCATGCAAGAAAGAGCAGCTGGGGCCCTCGCTGAACGATATCAACGGACCCGTAACCATTACGACTGCTTTATCAGCCAGTAATGCCACGCCCAATTTCTCAACGGGCGGATCAATATATTTCATGGCAGCCTTTCAAAATGATGCCAGCTGGGTTCTGACCTTAACAGGCAATATCAGCGGAGCGGTAAAGACCTTCACTGGCGTTGGTAAAACGATCGATATTTCCAACAGCAGCTGGAACGGAAGTTCAGGATCTGTCACTTCGTTTCAGGCAGAACCTGTTACAGTTTCCTTAACTTTTCCTTCAGCGTCTTCCGCTCCCTCTTCTACCACGACTGTTAACATTACTGGAATCAGAAATCCGAATACTGGAGGAAAGCTTGTAGCTGATTTTCACAATGCTTCTAAAATCAAAGATGCCAACTATACAACAACGACCAACTGGCAAAGCGATTGGCCCGCCACGGCTGCAGCAAGCACGCTGCCTTTGGTAGATGGAAATCCATACCTGGTTATGAGCGGAACTCCATGGCAGGGATCTCCGATCTCTCCCTATATAGATTTTCTTACGATCTATTCAACAGCCGGAGACAGCACCTATGGCTCGTATTTCCCTCTGTATCCAGATCCTGCTCAGGTGTATCTGAATCTTGAAGTATATAACAGCTACAATGCACTCGCCCCAATCAGCAACACGAATAACCCATATGCATGGCTGCAGATTAACATCATGGAAGAAAACGGAGTAACCAGAACCTACGACATTAAAAATCCAACCTGGAACGGCTGGAAGCTTTTTTCCATTAACTACAATTCATTTGTTTCTAGCAATACTGCTGCCACGCCTAACCCCTCCCAGGTAAAGGCCGTACAGCTGGTAATACTGTCTACAGCTCCTCAGGCAGGCATAGCGTCCTACAAAATAACTGTACCGGTTGACCATATGATCTGGACATTCAATAAGCCTTATCAGCCTTAATAATTTGAATCAATCATAAACAGAAAAGGTCTGTACAAACAGACCTTTTCTGTTTATACAAGCTTATTCATCTTTTCAGTATCACAATCTCTACTCGCCGGTTAGTCATTCTTCCCTCTTCTGAATTATTTTCTCCAACCGGCTTCTGCTCGCCATAACCTTTGGCAACAATTCTTCTTTTCTGAAGCCCCTGCGAAAGCAAGTACTTCTTTACCGACTCGGCTCTGGCCTGAGAAAGACGCTCGTTGAAATCCTCCTCTCCTATGCTATCGGTGTATCCCGAAATTTCAATTTCCATCTCCAGGTTCTTCTTCAGCAGATCCGCTACCCTGTTTAGTTCCGGGTACGATTCAGGATTTAGAGAATACGAATTAAAAGGAAAAAAAATATTATTAAGCCTGGCATTCTGCCCGCCTTCCAGGGGAACCAGGTAAAGATCTTTTTGCAGAACTCCGTACTCCTTTATTTCAGTCAGATCCAGAAAAGCCGATACGGAAATATATCCCTGAGACTGCGCACGGAATCCATATTTTTTGCCTTTACTCAGAACAATACGATAATCGCCGCCTCCAATGGAAGAGCTGGCCAGACCTGCCTCATTCCCATCAGGCAGCGTTTCATAGATAATACGAGCACTCATGGGTTGATTGGTTTTCGCATTCAGCACTTTTCCCTGCACCAGAATTACCGGTTCGGGCTTATCTTTTTCCGGCAGCTTTATGCGGATGATATCGGCATAGCCCAGTGAATTCTGGGTAGAGCTCATGAAGGCATAATCGCCTTTGGCTGAGATGGTAAAATCGTCGTCAATGCCCATGGTATTTACATCAGGCCCCATATTCACCGGCGCAGACCACTTTTTCCAGGTATCGTCCAGCCTCTTACAGACATAGATATCATAATCGCCCAGCCCACCCGGTCTGTTGCTGGCAAAATAGAGTGTGACACCATCCGAAGCGATAAAAGGGATGCGCTCCCCGTATTTTGTATTGATATCAGGACCAACATTCACCGGCTCCGACCACTCGCCTCCTGCTTCCAGGAAACTCACATACAGATCGGCATCTTCCGGCTCATCTCCCGCAAACTGCATCATCATCACTTTCCCGTTATTGGACCATGTGGCGGTCAGGTAACGATAGAATTTTTTATCGTGCAGATTTCTGATCTTAACAGGTTGTGGTTTGGCCCAGCCGGTCCTGTTTCGGCGGGCAAAGAGAAAGGCCTCTTTAAGCGTTTTACCATCGTGCCACGAACTGGCAATCAGAAGGCTATTGCCATCGGGAGAAGCGCTGCAAACCGCATTCTGTTGGCTTTTATGAAGAACAATATCCAGTTTCTGCGCAGGCTTCCATGTATCCATGCTGTCAAGCTCCGAAAACCAGATCTCCTGCTCTTCAATATACCTGCTAAAGTAAATGGTTCTTCCGTCCGGAGAAATGACAGGTTGAAAATCCCCATACTGAGAATTAATATTGGGCCCAAGATTCTCCGGAACAAAATTCTGGGAAAATGATTGGTAACCATTAAGTATCAGAATAAGAACAATAAAAAAATTCAATAGACTCATTCCTTGTTTTATAAACGTTTATAAAAAAAGCAGTTCTGAAACAGAACTGCTTTCAGTTAAATTTAAGTTAAAATTTCAGCTCAATAACGAGGCTTATTTATATCCGGTTTATTCAGATTTCTGTTCGGATGCCTTTCGGGTTGCAAGGGCTCATCCGATTCAGGATCTACATATTTATCAGCAATTTCCAGATCCGATTCCAAGGTCTCCAGTTTTACATCTTTAAGACCTGCTACCTCATGTCCCGGCCCGGAAGGCTTACCTTTCTTTGCGATATAAACACCTTTTTTATTCTTCGGCATAATCTTTCCTTTCTTTATATCTCAGAAACGAAATCTTTACACTGAGCCGTTCATTCCATCGGGGAACTTTTTAAAAACTTATCCGATCCAGATAGTTTTAATATTGACGAACTCCCGGATACCTACCCCGGATAGCTCCCTTCCATAACCGGAATTTTTTATTCCGCCAAACGGAAGCCTGGGGTCGGACTTCACCATGCCATTCACAAATACGCAACCTGATTCAATTCTTCTCGCTACTTTCTCCCCTCGTAATTTATCCTTTGTCCATACCGAACCTCCCAGGCCATAACGGCTATCGTTGGCAATTCTTATAGCATCTTCTTCATTATCTGCCGCAATAATGGCTGCAACCGGACCAAAAATTTCCTCTTCGTAAGCAGGCATACCAGGCTTTACGTTTGTAAGTATCGTAGGATTGATAAATGCACCCTTCATAGACGGACGATTGCCTCCAAGAGCGATTTTTGCTCCCATAGAGACACTTTTACCAATCTGATCCAAAAGAGGCTGTACAAGATCTTCCCTCGCAATGGTACCGACTTCCGTCGATTCTTCCAGAGGATTTCCACTACGGAGTTTTTTCATCTCTGATACCATCTTCTGAGTAAATACTTCCGCAATTTCTTTTACCACAATAAATCTTTTAGCCGCAATGCAGCTTTGTCCGGTATTGATCATCCTGGATTTTACCGCAAAGACCGATGCCCGTTCCAGGTCTGCGTCATGTAACACCACAAAAGGATCACTTCCTCCTAATTCAAGTACCGATTTCTTAAGATGCTTTCCTGCAAGAGAAGCCACTTCAGAGCCGGCCTTCTCGCTGCCAGTGAGAGTTACCGCTTTTACTGCGGACTGGCTTATCACATACTCCACGCAGGAAGATCCGATCATGAGAGTTTGAAAAACCCCTTCGGGAAAACCTGAATGGAGAAAAATTTCTTCGATCGCCACGGCGCATTGAGGAACATTGGAAGCATGCTTGAGCACTCCCACGTTGCCTGCCATCAAAGCGGGCACAGCAAACCTAAAAACCTGCCAGAAAGGAAAATTCCAGGGCATGACGGCAAGTATACAGCCAAGAGGTTCATAGCTGATAAAGCTGCGCGAAGCATCGCTCTGCACCATCTCATCCGCCAGAAACAATTCCGCCTTCTCCGCATAATAGTCACAAATAGCGGCACACTTTTCTACTTCGGCTACGGATTCCCTGATCGGCTTGCCCATTTCCAGGGTCATCAGCTTTCCAAGTTCGGTCTTATGAGCTTTCAGGTAAGCGCTGCAGTTCATCATGAGTCCCGCCTTTTCCCTGAATGATTTATATTTCCAGGATACGAAAGCAGTTTCCGCTTTGGATAAAGCCAGATCGATCCTGGCATGATCAAATTCCTGAAATTCTTTTAATAAAGCGCCGTCAAACGGATTGATGCTTCTGATTTGTCCCATAAATAATATACCTCCTCATCAACTATAAGTTTAAAACAAAAAAAGCTCTGACTTAAGGGGCCAGAGCTTTTTTATAAATAGTATTCGAAATTATTCCTGATAGCTAAATGTAGCCTTCATATTTTTTTCGTTCGACTTCATTTCCATTTCAGTATTAAGCATGATATCGAAGTCTCCAGGCTCAGTTACAAATGTTTTCTCGTCGAGTCCGATGAAGGAAAGATCCTGCTTTTTCAGCTCGAAAGTTACCTTCTTGGTTTCTCCCGGGTTCAGGCTGATCTTCGTGAATTTTCTTAACCTGCGTGTGGCAGGTGTGATCGAAGCATAGTGATCGCGGGTGTAAAGCTCTACAGCTTCCATTCCGGCTTTCTGTCCGACGTTCTTCACATCTACTGTAATAGTAAGCGTACCATCGCCTTTAAGTACGTTTGAGCTTAGCTGAAGATTGCTGTACTCAAATTTCGTGTAGCTCATACCAAAGCCAAAAGGCCACTGTGGTTTATACCCGCCAGCACCCATCTTACCCGGAGCCAGCTCCGTCACTCTTTCGCTGAATTTGTTATCGTAAAGGATAAGGTCTCCTGAAGATTTAGGATATGAGAACGGCAGCTTTCCGGAAGGGTTGTAGTCGCCGAAAAGAACATCGGCAATGGCATTGTGCCCCTGGCTACCTGGAACATACCCCATAACGATGCCTTTTACATCTGGCTCAAGCTCTCTGATAATTCTTGGTCTTCCTTCTGTAAGCACTAGTATTACCGGTTTTCCTGCCAGCACACAGGCTTTTACCAGCTTCTGCTGAACTTCAGGGAGGTCAAGGTTGTCAATTACGCCAGGAGATTCGGCATAAGCATCTTCTCCAATACAGACGATCACATAATCTACTGTTTTAGCTAGTTCTGCTGTCTTATCGGTGTCATAATCTCTTTTGTCAAATTTCGTTCCTCTCATGTAAATCACATTACCGGCACCTACTTTGGCTTTGATCGCATTGAGAATAGTAGCAGAGGTATCTGGATACCATTTGGTATCTGTTCCCTGCCAGCTATAAGACCATGCGCCATTTAAGGATGTGATGGATTTAGCGCCAGGACCTGTCACCAGGATCTTCTTATCTTTAGGAAGAGGTAGAATGTTGCCTTCATTCTTCAGAAGTGTGATAGACTCACGGGCTGCCTCAAGCGCTTTTGCTTTGTATTCCGGCAAACCGAAGTTTTTGGTTGCCTCAGGTTCCGGGTATGCATTCTCGAACAGTCCGAGCTGATATTTCAGTTTCAGGATACGTCCGGTTGCTTCATCGATTCTTGACATTGGTACTGAATTCTCTTTCACCAGTTCGATGAGAAGTGTATAGAATGTAAAATCATGAGGCACCATGCTCATATCGATTCCGGCCATCACGCCCATTCTTACCGCTTCTTTCGGAGAAGATGCCACTTTATGTTTTTCATACAATCTGATAATGTCTTCCCAGTCAGATACGGCAACTCCCTTAAACCCAAGTTCCGTACGAAGCACATCAGTCAACAGGTATTTGTTTCCGTGAACAGGAATACCGTTGATCTCACCGGAATTGATCATGATGGTATGCGAACCGGCTTTCACCGCCTCTGCAAATGGTGGCAGGAAGTATTCTCTCAATTGTCTTTCCGGTATGTAAGCAGGAGTTCTGTCTTTGCCGCTGGCAGGTACTGAGTAACCAAGATAATGTTTCATGCAGGATGCTACACGGGTTGGCCCCAGCAGGTTTCCGTCGCCTTCCATCCCATTGATCGAAGCCACGCCCATTACTTTAACAAGGTTTACATCTTCTCCGTAAGTTTCGCCGAATCTTGGCCATAGGGGCATTCTGCCTACGTCAAGCACGGGCGCGAAGTTCCATCTGATTCCGGATGCCCGTGTTTCTTTCGCCGTAATTTCTCCTGCTACGCGTGAAAGCTCCGGATTTCTTGTAGCGCCTATCCCGATATTCTGTGGGAATAAGGTAGATTTAAGGGTAAATGTTACGCCGTGAATGGCGTCAATACCGTATAGAACAGGAATCTTATTCGGGGTTTTCTGAGCCACATCCTGGATCTGTTTAATGATCTTATGCCAGGTCTCAACCGAATAGGCATGATTAATGGCATTCAGTATGGAACCTACTTTATAATCAATTACTGCCTTCCTTAAACGAGCCGTATCTATTGTTCCATCGTTATTGCTGTAATCTCCGACAAGAACAACGTTAAGGTTGACCTGGGTCATCTGGCCTACTTTTTCTTCCAGCGTCATTTTGGATAAAAGTTCTTTCACTTTCTGATCCATTTCTGCATCCGTCAGAGGCGTTTTAGCAGCTGTAGCCTGGCCGTCTTTTTTGCTTTTGCCCTTCTTCTGAGCAAAACTTATGTTGAAAGAGGCTGAAAGCATAATCAGACATATTCCCAGAGAAAGCGGGGACAAGTACTGTTTAATTTTCATAGTTTAAGGTATTTAAAAATTTAGGGTTACATTTTCTTATAAGATCTAAATTTAAAGATATTATAGAATCTAATTCAATAAAATGTTCGTTTTTTTGAGGAGCTATAAAACAATAAGGGCTTCCAGATACCTGGAAGCCCTTTGATGAAGATCTCTCTTAAATATTATTTTGGCATTTCAGAAACCGCAACGGCTTCAACGTCGTCAATGTAGATTGTTCCTTTAAATTCAGGTCCGCCTCCATTGATAAAAATTAGCATCTCACCAATTTCTGCAGGATCAACTGTTTGCTTATCAGGCCAGCTTTGAGACCATTTACCTGTCAGATCAAAATATACTTCTTTGAAATCGCCCACAGGTAGTTGTTTATCTACTCCAATTGCATTCGTAACCATGCCATTCGCATCTTTCAGATAAACTCTCATTTTGCCGGGTTTATCTGATTTAACCTTCATTTTAATAACCGGAGTTTTTGTAAGATCCATCTCATCAAACTGTCTGCCGAAGCAATCCCATGGATTTGTTTTATCTGCTCCTGCAGACTTAACAGTAACTTTAAGCATCTCATCTTCTCTTTCAAGAGCGAACTTTTCATCACTGTTTTTCCACCAGCTATAGATTTCCTGAGAGAAATCATCAATCATTGTTCCGTTGGTATTTTCTACGATGGAAACTTCCTGAGTTGATTGTCCCTTATCCTTTACATTCAGATCCAGCGTAGCTGTTCCTGCCAGTAAAGACAAAGCTAAAATTGATACGGTTGTGTTTAGGTTTGCCATAGTCATTCGTTTAAATTAATTAAAATTATTTTTTATTCTTGTAATCTTCCAGACTAATGGCGGAAATATCATCAATCATTAATGTACCTGTGTACACTTCTCCTCCCGGATTCACAAAAAACAGAACCTCTACAATTTCCGCCGGATTCACCGTTTTTACATTAGGCCAGCTCTGCTCGAACTTGCCTGTGAAATCATAATAGTAATCTACAAAATTCGTACCAGGTTCAAATTTTATGGAATTAGGCTTGGCATTGGTGGCAAATCCATCGGTATCTTTGATGTCTACTCTGAGTAAAGCCGGTTTATCGCCGTTCGCTTTCATTCTTACTTTTACCACAGGAGTTTTCGTAAAATCGATGGCTTTAAAGCCTCTGCCCCAGGTTTCAAAACCCGGACCAACGCCTTTGAGATCCACTCTCAGCATTTCTTCTTCCTTTACGACTTTGATCTTGTCGCTTCCAGCCCACCAGCCGTAAATTTCAGTGCTGAAATCGTCGATCATAGTTGCATCGGAAACTGCAGGCGTTGTGGCGGTGGTTGTAGTTGTAGTTGTAGTTGTCGTGGTCGTGGTATTAGGATCGGTCGTTGTAGTGCTTGCCGATTTTTTTGCAGGAATATCCTCCACTTTTACAGCCTTGATCTCATCAATATAAACGGTACCCGTCCAATCGGCCGCTCCGGGATTCACGAAAAACAGGATCTCGCGGATAGTCGTCTCGTCCACTTTCTTTTCATCAGGCCAGCCTTGTTTCCATTTTCCGGAAAAATTAAAATAATAATCCTGGTATCCGCCCTTTTTCAATCGCATGGAAGGAGGATTAAAATTGGCATCGTATGCATTCACATCTTTCAACGATAATCGTACAGTCGGAATCGTATTCCCTTCGTAACGTGCTCTGACTTTAACGACAGGTGATTCTGTAAAATCGCACATGGTAAATTCCCTCCCCCAGCATTCGTATTTTGAACCTGCCTGTTTTAAGGTTACTTTCAGGGTATCTCCCACTTTCAGTAAGGCAACTTTATCGTTGGCTACCCACCACATGTTTATTTCTCCGCTGAAATCGTCAATGTAGCCTTTATTGTATGAAGCTACAGGAACACCTTTATCGGGAAGCTCTTCGAGAGCCAGCTGAGCGCTATCGTCCAGCACCATGGTCTCAAAATTCTTGCAGGCCGAGAACGAAGCCAGAAGAGCTAATGCTGTTATTTTTATTAATTTATTCATACTTCTTATTTATTTGGATCAAACGGAGCTCCGTAGGTGAATATCGGATAATCAAAGGCAACTTTAGCAGTTCCTCCATTCGGATCGGAATTCATACCAAAACCCATTTTCTGAATCCTTAAAGGTTCCCGGATACCATTACCATTACCACCATTAGGAGCTACGCCACGGATAGTCTCGCTGTATTTAAAGGAAAGTAAACGCCAGCCGACCCAGTCTACTTTTGTAATGTAATCCCACTCATCTTCGGTAAGAGGATCGTAGGTTCCATTCTGTGCTTGATCATCTTCATCAAAACCGACCTGAAACTTGGTGTTGGAAAGGCCAAAGCCATAGACATAGATGTTAAAATAAAGACTGTCAGGATTTCCATAGCCAGCAGGAACTTGAAGCTGTTTATCAAAGCCCGCTCCCAAAATGAAAAATCCTTTTAATTTATCTGTTCCATGAAACAGGAAATATTTATTCCCATTGGGAATTCTTGGGTCAGAACTCAGAGTGGATTTATTACTGCTGGCACCATCCCATATTACATCAGCAGGTTGAGCATTATAGGTATACCAGTAAGGAGGGCCTCCCGCAGGGAAAGTTCCATCAGTCGTGGTTTCAAAATCATTAACCAGCTTAACAATGTTGCTATAATCACGCTTAGTCGTAATATGGACAGTATCTTTATAGGAAACAGAAGAGCCCATGAAGGAAAGTGTTGCTTCCACATTTTCGCCGGAGGCGAACATAATCATGTCGTCTGAAGTTCCTGTCCAGTAGGCTGTAGGATAACTCTGCAGATTTTGAGAAAGCCCTGTGATTCTCTTTTTAGCGCCTGATGTTAATCCTTTCAGATCTACAAACCAGGTTACACGGTCATTAAAAGTAGCATTAAATCTGACCGTGTCTTTATTAGGACTTGCAAAAATTACATTAGTAGGATCGGGAGCGATTACCATAAAAGAGCCCGACTGAAAACCGGAAGATGCCAGTCTGTACTCCGGCCCAATAAAGGTTTCGTTATGCTTGCATTTCACCGACATAAAGAGCACCATGCTCAACAGCAGGCCTATGCTTAATGTCTTTTTCTTGATGTTCTTAATCATAGCTATGTTGTTTAGAATATCATCGTATAGGCCAGGAAGACCTGATTGATTCTATAAGTTCCGTTCCCATTGACCTTATATTGGGAATTACTTCCGGCATTCTGGCTGAAGGTTGCAGAAGTATCCTCGAACTTATTAGCCTTATTAACGAAATTAATAAAATGTCCTTGTGCCGTGAAGTAGGTATTTTTTGTAAACCTGTATCTTCCGCCTATAGCAAGTACGTTTTCTTTCACATTCAGGTTAAACTGATCATTGAAATTTTTAATAAATCCGAAGGCATCTCTGGTAGCAAGGAATTCATTACCCTTAGCGCTCAGTGATTTATAACCTACCAGCAGATCCAGATTCTTCACCAGCTCGGCTGTTAAACCGGCATCGATCAGGTTACTCTTCAGATCGATCACGTTTGTTCCGCCTCTTTGAGTATGCTCGTTTCTGAAACCAAAACTCAAATTCATAACCTTCTCAAATTTCAGCAGTTTACCCAGTCCGAAAACCATTCCTCCTCTTATGCCTGTATACTTTCTTTTTTCAGGGCTTCCTTCCCCAATCACTTCATTCAGAAGATCAATGGTAAGATCGGCTTTTATAACTTTATCCTGCTCACCCACCGCTGCATTCAACGTAATACCTTTTCTGTTAGGGGTAGCGATA
The DNA here is from genome assembly GCA_045805025.1 of Cytophagaceae bacterium. Lineage (GTDB taxonomy): Bacteria > Bacteroidota > Bacteroidia > Cytophagales > Cytophagaceae > DATMOV01. The sequence continues at coordinate 16,520 of JBJMLY010000169.1, forward strand.
CCGTAAGGAGTGATATTGTTATACTGAGGCAGGTAAGCCATCAGCATCGTCTGAATAGATGTGTTACGCATATTTTCCTGAGTCATACGGTCAAAGAGAATAGGATTCCGGTTCGTGGAGAAGTTATTTCCGACGGTGTTATAAATCATACCGGCTCTGTAATCATCTGTCGACAAAGTAGGAACTCCATAGTCGTATATTCTTCTTGTCTGTGCGGCAGGACTGCTGTAGTTATCTCCTACATACCTGTAGCTCGCGCTGAATTTAATGGCAGCGGGCTTATATTTCACGGATAAACCAAGATCATAGAATCCATTGGCTGTATCCTTTTTGGTAATTACTCCACTGGTATCGTAGCTGTAATTTGAAAACCCTGCTTCACCGTATAGGAATGCAGCGATCTTGTCATTATCAATACCTCCTTTAAAGTCCCCTGTAAAGATCTTGTTATTATAGTTGGCAACTTTAGTGACAGCAGTCTGATAGATATCAAACATATTCACGAAATTTCCTCCGATCTGGAAATTTTTGCTTTGTACCAGATCCGCACGTCCCCCGACCATTAGACGATCTGGGTAACCAAAATTGAAAATGGCAGCTCTGTTTCTGGTAGCAAAACCACGCAGATTGATCTTCTCGATTCCTTTTGAAAATTTAAGAGTAGCAATACCGTTAAAACCCTGAACCCTCCATTTATTACCGTAGTTAAAATTTTCATAGTGTACGACGCTTCTTCTGATGGCAAAGACATCCGCTTCGTAATCATGATAGATCTCATCGAAATTGTAAATAGTATATGGAGTTAATCCCATATCAATATCTCCGATTTCATATTTAAACATTTTATTCAGTACGCCTTCAAGTCTGAGCTGACGGAATATTAACTGGCTTCCTGAGCCGTAAAATCCGCCGAACTCGTTTTTGATACGAAGGATTGCACTTGCTCTAAGGCCTTCGTTAGGCTGAGCGTTGACTCCCAAGTCAAAAATTGTATATCCCCCTGTACCTTTGCGGGGATTTAATGTGTCATTTCTGTTGCCGGCAGAATCCAATGCCGCACCGCTTATACGGTCATTAGTCACCAGGGCACGGCCTAACCCATTAAAAAATACAGTTTGTGCCTATAGGCTTTGACCTGCAACAAGAATTAATAGAATAAATAAGACTCTCTTTCTCATTATTGTGTTATTAAATTGATTTAGAAAAATATTTTAAGTTCTGCTGATGATTCAAACCCACGGAATTTATCAAGGGCAAAGTTTTTATCAGAGTGGTTAAACCAACGGTTTCTAACATAGAATCCGGTTCTGCCATTGATATCATAATCAAAGCCCAATCCATAGCCCTGATCAGTCATGTTTATAGGCTTTCCATTTTCGGGTGAAAGGACTGTTCTTGTATTACCGATGTTTCTCTCAATGCTTACGAATGCCACCAGGCTTACTTTGGGATGTAAAGAAAAGAATGTGGTGAACTCTTCGTAGAATGTTCGTACAAAAGCCGAGTTGGAGAATTTAGGAACCAATCCCACCTGCACGGTATTCGCATTAATATAGTTGATGAAAATAATTTCCTTTTTCAGGAATGTGGATTTGTATTTCAGATTCAGATCCAGGTTGTTGAAGGATTTTTTATAACCAGGATTTATATCCGTGATCATGATCTTTTCGAACGATCTTCTGAAAATGTTAATCACTCTTCCATAAGGACCAAGGCTATTGGTATAATATCCGAAACGAGACCTGGTAAATGCATTTGCTCTGTGCTGAACGGTAACGGCATTAAAAAACGGATCGTTTTTACCCAGATTTTCAATTTCCTGTCCGATACCAGTAGCGATCAGATATTTGAATTTTTTCTCGTTGTTTTCATATTTTAAATTCAACGCCTGGCGATTATTCGTCATCTGACCAACATCGGTAATTACTCCTGCAAAAGTGGTAATGTCATTGGTTGTACCAATTGTTGCTACACTACCCAGGGCGTGATTGTTGGCAGAGTTTAAGACTTCACTGTTAACATTCACAACCGTTTTTGAGATGGAATACAACTGGGCATTAAATTTACCCATATCTAAAGTTAGATTGATACAACGGCTCTTCCATGGATTTTTCCAGTTGTAATTAACACCACCAGGTGCGATAGAGCCTTTTTCATAGTGGGCATCGTTTACCACGATGTAATCCATAAACCGGCCCATACCTACTTCCGTATTGATCTTAAACTTATCATAGTTAAAAGTACCTTCAACCGTTACTATCTGCTGTTTTATTCTATACCTGGCCTGAGGCTCCTGAAACCCGAACTGGCTGAAATAATTCAGGAAGAATTTTTTACGGCCGAAGGCTCTTCCCAATTTACCAGCGAGGGCATTTTTGGGACTTCTTGTTAAAAAGGTCTGGAATCCACCGCTGTTATCTGTCTTACCGTATAACAAGCCTCCTTCAAATCCTTTTGGTAAATTCTTTCCTTCGATAATGAAGCCTTGTGTTCCTGCATTTCCCCATCTTGCATCTCTTGGAATTGTTCCTCCGCCATAATATCTGCTATATCTGTTGCCCCATGCAGAACCCTCTGGTTCCCATGGATATCTTTCAAACATATCATCCCTATACTGGTATTGCCAAAGTGTAAACTGGCTGAATCTCTGCCAGAGAACGCCGCCACCAGCAGTCAGCTTAAATTCACCAAGTTTGGTACTTGCACCTGCCTGAAACTGCAAAATACGGTAAGCAGAGGCTCTTTTACTGGTTGTTGCATTAGGGCCTGTACCTGCTGTCAACGTATTTTCAAACAACCTGCCAGCCATCTGGTTATCGAAGGCATACTCCAGTTTAAAGAAAGATTTACTGGTAGGTGCCCCCTCCATTCTTACCAGAAACAGAGGCTCGTTATAACCATTATACCCTCCGTTGTAAATATCAAGGCCGTTTTGAGTAATAAGATCCTTAGGACCATAATATCCGACAGGCATATGGCGGAACTGCGTATAGGATCTGATGTATCCTGAATACTTGATTCCAGTCCATCTTTTGTAGTTAGTGCTTTTGGTCTGAGTGACTCCTTTCAGCCCATAGCCCATTGCAGGCGAACTTAGCTTCTGCACAGGTGCATGAAGTTTTACCGAGGGTTGATACGTATCTACGCTATCTCCTGGAAAGCCCTCAGCAACAGCGGTAACCGCTGAATAACCGAATGCAAAAAATAAAACCGGGATTATTTTAAACGATGTTCTCAAAATTTTAAACTTTATAATTTTTAAAAGAATACAAACCAAAGAAAACTAAGTATAACTACCAAAAATACGGATGCAATAATATTAATTTTTTTCCACTTTACCCCCTCGCTCATATAACTTGCTTCTAAAGTCATTGAATTTGCGTATTTTAAGGTAAGTCCTCTGACCTTTTCCATCGGAGGTTTCTCCGTAAGAAGGCTCAATATAATAAGAATTGCTGCACTTAAAATAAAAAGAAACACCGCAAAATGCAGAAAATTTATTTCCGCAAAATACCTCAGGTAATAATTGGCCAGTCCGTAATGATGATTCGTTATTTCAAGAATGAATCTTGTTGCCCCGATCACAAAACCAACCAAGAGCACATAAATCGCTCCCGTTCCATTCGCTCTGGCCCATATAATACCTATGATAAATACAGCGGTAATAGGGGGTGCGATGTAAGCCTGCATACTTTGCAGGTAAAGGAATATCTGGCTGGAAATCTGATCTATAAAAGGAACCCATAAAATTCCCAGCACGATCAGAACACAGGTGGCAAATCTGCCCACATTAATCAGGCTGGATTCAGGTGCCTGGGGCCTTAACTTCTTATAGATATCCAGTGTAAATAACGTAGAGCTGCTATTGAAGCAGGAAGCCAGAGAAGACATCAGAGCAGCCAGCAAGCCTGCCACGACAATGCCTTTAATACCGGCGGGCAAAAGATTGCTGACAATAGTCGGATAAGCCGCATTGGGTTCAATATCAGGATACAGCGCTTTGGCTATAATACCGGGCATTACCAGGATAAAGACCGGAAGAATTTTCAGATAGCCGGATGAAATGCTTCCTGCTCTGGCATGATCGATATTTTTTGCGCTCAGCACCCTCTGCACCATAAATTGGTCGGTGCACCAATACCATATTCCTATGATGGGTGTTCCGAAAACAATGCCTGTCCATGGATATTCAGGATCTGACATAGGTTTGAACATGCTGAAAAAATCGGCTGGTACTTTACTTTGCAAAGCCTGAAATCCGCCCAGCTCATTCAACCCTATAACGGTCAAAAGCAAAGCGCCGGTAATGAGAACAATTGTCTGAATAAATTCGGTATAGATTACCGAAGCCAGTCCGCCCGCCACTGTATACAAGCCGGTAGCAAGCACCATAACCATAGCCGAAGTATAAAGATCCCAGCCAAAAATATGCTGCAGCAGAATCCCTCCTGCATACAGGGTAACCGATACTTTGGTAAGAACATAGGCAATGATGGAAACCGTAGTCAGGTACCAGCGGCTTGAACTGTTGAAACGTTTTTCGATAAATTCCGGCATGGTAAAGACCCCCGATTTAAGATAAAAGGGAACAAAAAACCAGGCCAGTATCAAAACTACCAGACAGGCAGACCATTCAAAATTACCCACGGCCAATCCTGATTTATAGCCCGAGCTTGCAAGACCAATAAAATGTTCACTTGAAATATTGGAGGCAAAAAGTGAGGCTCCTATCGCATACCAGGCAACATGACGGCCTGCTAGAAAATAATCTGTAGAATTTCTGTCTTTCCCCGAAAAATAGAAGCCTATGCAAAAAACCGCAATGAAATAGCCGGCTACAATAATCAGATCGACGAGTTCGAAATTCATGAAGGTCTCTTGCTTGAAGTCCAATATTATAGGATAAAATCTGATAAAAAAAATATTTGATAATATTTTTAGTTTAAATTGTATTTATCAAATATTATATGTAAATAATGTACCAAAGAATAAAACAATGTTCCATGAATTAATTCATACTTTTTAATTGAGTCCTAGAAATAAGGTATGACGTCGGGTTTGGAATACTGAAAGTCATTGAAGTTATAAAAACTTCTCTGTGAATTGAAGAACTGGTAAGGGGCTTTACCTAGTTTGCCTACATTGGGATAATAACCAAAAAGTATCTCTATTGTATTGAAAATCAAATGATCATTCCTAAAGCGCAGGCCGAGACCATAACCGGGGTAAAAATTAGACTTATCAATCAGCTTCCCCCCTTCGGCAATCCAGGCCAGGTCGGCGAACATAACAAATGCCATTCTGAACCCTACCAGGTTCAGAGGCGGAAAAAAGTCAGCTTCGTAATTCAGTACAACTTTCTGGTTTCCACTCAGGGGCAGATTTATACCTCTTATTCCATTGCTTTTGCTGATGGTAATCGCGCTGCCGGGAAGCTGGGAATATCCGTGTGTATAGCGTAGTCCCAAATAATTTCTCATACCCCAGTTACCTAACTCAAGGAAAGGAGTAAAATAAATCGTTCGGCTATAAATTAAAGCCTGTTTCCATTTACCCTCGTAAAAGCCCCCTGCTCCTGCACCTGTATAAAAATATCCATAGCGGTTACTGTACCGGCTCCACGCGGCCGTTATTCCGAAATAAGATCTCTTTCCCACCTGCCGGTTTTCTATTCCTCCGGTAAGAGCAAGCATGCTACCGGCAGGTATATCTTCCGTTCTTCCAAAGCGAAAGATGTAATTATCCTTATAGTATCTTTTGTTGATATAACCGATACTGGCAAGATAGAAAGTGCTGCTGAAGTAGCGGTAATTGGATGAATCGCTTATAACCGGTCTTGCGGAATACTCGGTATTTGCTACTCTGGCCGAAGTAACCAGTCTGTTCGCTTTATAACGGTCGTCGTTCTGGTTCAGAAAACGGATAGAATGTCCAATCCAGAAATCCTGTTGCGCATAATTCAAGGCTTCTGTCCTTATCACAGTATCATTCACTGCGGTGACATATAGAAGTTTATTATAACTAAAGCCCGCTCCCCCAATCCATTTTATGGCAGGAGAAATAAAGTCCCTGCTGAAAGCTCCGCCGTACTGGCTCTGCCCGTTCTGATAGATATCATAAAAAGTCGCAGAGATCTGGGATTTATAAATATTATTCACGGTATAGTTAAGCCCGTAATTA
>JBJMLY010000170.1:0-1529 GCA_045805025.1 Cytophagaceae bacterium
ATCCACGCAGGAAAAAAAGGTTTTTAATAACGGGACTCATCATGCTGATTTTTTTCAGCAATGAATTCATCGTCAATGAAGCGCTTAAACTCTGGGAAGTGCCTGCTTCCTCTTTTCAGGAAATATCGGGCTACGATACAGCCATCATACTGACAGGAATAGCAGGCGAGCATGAACCCCGGGACCGGGTATACCTTGATAAAGGTTCCGACAGAGTGCTTCATACCCTTCAGCTTTACCGAATGGGTAAGATCAAAAGGATTCTCATTAGCGGAGGCTCCGGTAAATTACATGGCGATACCGTTTCTGAAGCTTCAGAGCTTGCAGACATTCTGAAATTATGCGGCCTGCCCGATTCCGTCATAATTAAGGAAGAGAAGTCTATCAATACCCACGAAAATGCTACGCTGAGCAAACAAATCCTGGAGCAAAAGCATATACATGGGAAATTTCTGCTGGTTACCTCTGCCTTCCATATCAAAAGAGCTTCACTTTGTTTTAAGAAGGCAGGTTTGGAGACCGGAATGTTTTCAACGGATTTCTATTCGCATAAAACCATTCTCACCCCTGCCACCTTACTCTTACCGTCAGAGAAGGCCCTGGCGAAATGGACAATACTCTCTCATGAACTGCTGGGAATGATAACCTATAAAATAGCCGGTTACATATAAGATTTCTTTTCTGGCCGCAGGTCACGGCCAGAAAAGAAAATATGATTATTCTTTTGTGATCTTCTTGCTGTTTTTTACAAGTTCCACAAACTCGGGTGACGGCTTAAACTTCGGTGCAAAATGCTCCGGAATTACAATGGCCGTATTTTTGGAAATATTTCTTCCAATCTTCTGTGCCTTCTTTTTATTAATAAAACTTCCAAAACCTCTTATGAAAATGTCATTTCCTTCTGCCATGGAGTTTTTTACCGTGCTGATAAAGGCTTCTACCGTGTTGCCTACTTCAGATTTGTCGATCCCTGTCTTATCAGCGATTTGTGCAATAATATCTGCTTTTGTCATGTTAATTTATTGATTATAAAGATTGAATAATTTAAATTACTTAGTTGATAAGTAGTTAACGTTTGTTGTTTAAACATCGTTCACATAAGTCTGAATATCAATTTCATGTTCCTCGTCGCGTATAAATACCGATAAAAGGGAAGAAAGTTTGAATTTTATCACTTTTACATGAATTCGGATATAGAACCATAGGTAAACGCAGTGGCTTATAAAAACCGGAGAAGAATTCAAAAAAGTTCATCCATATACCTGCTTTGTATTTTTAAGCCTTTTTCTTAGATTGTTGGAACTATAAACCTCTGTTATGAAAAAACATTCCCTACTCTTCAACATCTTCGCTTTCCTTCTTGCAGGAGGCGCTTTATTTTCTTCCTGCAAAAGTTCTGGAAATGAAAGCGCTAACAGCACAGTAACTCCCGACAGCAACACGGCAGCCAGCACCGGCCAAACCACTCCGGCTCCCGAAGAATCAAGAGCCATATGCATTTGGGACAAAGCTTCCCTGCTTGATAAGCC
>JBJMLY010000171.1:0-14878 GCA_045805025.1 Cytophagaceae bacterium
AACTCCAAATCCATCCAGACCGAATTCGGTATTTACCCGCTTAAATATTTCTTCTCCGAAGGCATTGCCACCGATTCCGGCGAAGACGCTAGCTCGCGGGAAGTAAAGCATATTCTGAAAGAGATCATCGGAGGAGAGGATAAGAAGAAGCCAATGTCGGATGAAAAGCTGGAAAAAATCCTGAACGACAAAGGGTATAACATTGCGCGCCGCACGGTGGCCAAATATAGAGAGCAGTTAAATATTCCGGTAGCCCGGTTGAGGAAAGAATTATAGTGATTGATTCAGGAACATTTGCGCGATTAAAAAACAGAATTCTTTTCTACAGAGGATTTTCCAATGCGATATCGGTGATTTTGCATCCCTTGATCATGCCTACTATTCTGTTTACCATCATTGCCTTATTTTTGCCCATTATACTCAATCCAGCTAACGATGATCAGAAAAAATACCTGATCGGGCTGATATTTATCACTACCTTCATCTTTCCCATTTTTATCACGCTTACGTTCCTGCTGATGATCAGGAAAGAATTTACATTTGCCGATCTGTTTATGGAGAAAAATGAGGATCGATTTCTTCCCTTTGTTTCCACCGGAATGTTATACCTGGGAATTACCTGGGTCATGTATGATACCCTGAAGCTGAAATCAGAGCTTATCGTCATCATGTCGGGAATTACGGCAACGGTGCTGCTGGTGGCTCTTATCACGTATTTCTGGAAGATCAGCGCCCATGCGGCAGGAATTTCCGGGGTACTGGGTTTTCTTATCTATTTCAGTATTACCTATCCTGAGAACCATCTGATGATTCCAATCTGCGTACTGACGCTTCTCACAGGATTTCTTTTCAGTGCAAGGCTGAATTTGCGGGCTCATACCAATGCCCAGGTCTACTGCGGAGGTTTACTCGGTTTTACGGTAAGCTTTCTGACCATGTATTTTTCACTGTAGTTCATTTAAAAACCATCGCATGTTTGAATTTATAAAAGTAAGTCAGGAGAGCGGAGTAGGTACCATTGTGCTGAACAGACCGGATGTTTTCAATGCCCTTAACGACGACATCTGTTACGAGCTGCAAAGAGCCTTCAAGGCCCTGGCCGACGATCAGGAAGTCAGAGTAGTGGTTTTGACGGGCGAGGGCCGGGGGTTCTGCTCCGGTCAGGATATCAGAGCAATCAAAGATATGAAGGGAAATCCTTCCGAGGCCATTTACAGAAAGTACAACCCAATCATCAAGCTCATGCGCAGCATGTCGAAGCCGGTGATCTGCAAGCTTAACGGCATCGCGGCGGGTGCAGGCTGTTCCCTGGCCCTGGCCTGCGACATCATTATCGCTTCCGAAGAGGCGGCCCTGGTAGAGGCTTTTGTCAACATCGGACTTGTGCTCGATTCTGGCTCGTCTTTTTTTCTGCCCAGGATTGTAGGCTCGCTGAAAGCGTTTGAACTTGCCACGATGGCAACGAAGATCAGCGCGACGGAAGCGCTGAGCCTTGGCATGGTCAATAAGGTAGTTCCTGCTTCTCAGCTTGACGATGAAGTCTCAAAGCTAACGGCTTTCTATGTGACGGCGCCTACAAGAGCCATCGGCCTGATTAAGGAGCTGCTCAATAAATCCTATAATTCTTCACTGGATGAAATGCTGACCGAGGAGGCAAGACGTCAGGACGTCGCAGGGGGTACCGACGATTTCCGCGAAGGCATCGCCGCTTTTCTGGACAAGAGGAAACCGAACTTTAAAGGGAGGTAAATGATTACACAGATTAATGGATTACACCGATAAAAAACAAATCTGTGTAATCTTATAATCGGTGTAATCAATTAAAAATCTGAGAGTGTAATTCCAAACATGATCGGCACAGCGTTCGGTCCTTTGCCTTTGTCGAAGAAATCAGAGAGGCTGTAGTAGCCGAATATATTGAAATAGCTGAAGCCTAACCTTCCTATAATTCCATACCTGAACTGGTTCACCCCGAAGTCGTCACGCTCCTTTGATTTGTGAGTGGCGCCCTCCTGTACGTATTTTATTTTGCTGTGCGCGTTGAACAGAACACCCGCTTTGGCACCGATGGCTACTCTGAATGCACCGGGATCATTGGGTTTTGTGCTGTAGCGCAGTTCCAGGGGAATGTCTACATAATTCGCCGCAAGCTTTGTCTTGAGGATGTCTCTTTTCAGTGTATCTGTATGGTATTGAAAAGAATGATCGTTTCCTGTGCTGATGACGATATCATTGCTGAAGGAATAGTTGTCTAGCCCAAGTCCGATTCCCGGATTTAAGGTGAGTTTGCGCTGGATTATTCTGAATTCTTTGTAGTAGTATAAATTCACTCCTTTTGACCGCCAGGCATTCAGAGCAAGAGGCGAAGGAATGTTCTGAAGCTGGTTCAATCCGATGTCAAGTACTGTGCGGCTCCAGAATCTTTCAGGCGCTTTTTCCGAGGGAAAACTGTCGGTTGGAATCTTGCAAAAGGCAGAGGCCGAGAGCAATAAAGTGAAAAAAATCAGTGTCAGTATTTTCATATAAGCAATAATACAAAGATCAAACCATAAATTTCATCCATTGTTTTAGGACTATTTCCAGTTGAAAGATCAAAAAACGCTGATTCTTAGCCCTTCCACAAGTAATTTTTTTTTATTATATTTACAGTTGCTTAAATTGATAGTGCATAGTTTACCCTAACCATGAAGAAATTTCTCTTAAAAGTTTTAGGAGTTGAAGAAGAAGACTCTGGATCAGTATTATTACTGCTTGCCAAGACTTTCTTTATGGGTATTTTTATCGCGACCTATGATGTAGGAACGAGCTCCATGTTCCTGGACGATAAATCCGGATGGACATCTGAAAACCTTCCTGAGGCTTTCGTTTTTTCCGGCATACTTGGAATTGTCTTCGCCTCTCTTTTTGCTTTCCTGCAAAAAAGAATGTCTTTTAATAAGCTGGCTATACTCAATCTGGTGGTCATTACGCTGATTGTCTCTTCTGTACGGATCGGTTTGGAAATAAGTCATGATAAATACCTGGTGCTGGTAGCTTACATTCTGAATGTTCCTCTGAATGTGATTCTCTTCCTTAGTTTCTGGGGCTTATTAGGCCGTATGTTTAATATCCGGAAAGCAAAAGAAGTGGAGGGAGTTCTCGATACAGGGCAGATTATCGCCACCATTCTCGCTTTTCTCATGGTTACTCTGGCAATCGATTATATCGGTGGCGCAGAGAAGAGAGGGAATGAAAATCTTTTGATCATTAGCTCATTCAGTATTTTCGCCGTGCTTCTCTTTGAGATATTTATTGTCACAAAGTATGGAAAGAATTCGGCTAGAAAAGTAATGGTTAATCCGGCAGAGACCAATCAAAGTTCTTACAGCAAGCTTTTGAAAAGCCGCTACTTTAACCAGATGGCCTTGTTTATGCTGGCTTCAATGGCGGTTGTTTACTTTGTCGAGTATTCTTTTCTTACAGCGACCTCTGCGGAATATACCAAACTGACCCAGGATGGAAAGCCTATCATTGATCCAATTACACACAGAGTACAAATTGATGGTGAAAGTCTTGGACAATTTCTCGGGTTGATCGGGGCGGGAATCATGGTGATCACCATTCTGATTCAGAAGCTGGTTTACGACAGAATTATTGCCATGTATGGATTGAAAATGGGATTGGTAATTCTTCCTGTGCTGCTTGGCTTATTTACCTTGCTTTCATCTCTCATCGGGTTCATACCGGATGCGTTTATACTTTTCTTCCTGGCGATTTCTTTAAGCAAGCTGTTTGCCGCATCCTTACGGGATGCCGTGGAAGACCCATCGTTCAAAATGCTGTTTCAGCCATTGGACTCAAGGATCCGTTTTGACGTACAGGCTAAAGTAGAGGGCGTGGTAAACCAGTTTGCCGTAGTAATTGCCGGAGGGGTGCTGTTTGGTATAAGCAAGTTCCATTTTATGGAGCCGATTCACTTTACCTATTTCCTCTTTTTCATTCTGGTAGCCTATGCCTACGTTGCCTTAAAAGTATATAACGAATACAGACATACCTTGCAGAAAACATTGTCTGACCAGAAATCATCCGGCACGAAAGTCAAGACAAATTATTCCATTTCCAAAGTGCTGGACGGTGAGCTGGCAGGGCATGCATCAGGCAGGATTATTTATACCATGAAGGTGATTGAGAAAGTAGAGCCTCTGATGCTGGAAACCTCATCCCTGAAAATGGTGTACAACGCATCTCCTGAAGTAAGGAAATACGCCCTGGAGAAGATATGTCAGCTGAAACCTGCCGGTGCTATCATTCCGATTAAAAACTGTCTGAAGATCGAGGATAATAAGGAAGTCCGCGAACTTGCCTTGAAGGCAATCGAACAGCTCAGTGAAGACGAGACCGTGATCTACTCCAGGGAAAAACTGATCCAGCTTTCACGTTCCAGAAACGCGAGAGACCGGGAATTCCTGGCCAAGATCCTTAGAAAAGCCATCGCCGCTGATAATGAATATCTCTTAATGGATCTGGTAAAAGACCTGGATCAGCGGGTCAGATCCGAAGCGTTCTTTACTATTGCAAAAACTAAAAGTGAAAATTATTATTCTTTCCTGATTGAAAATCTTTCGTCTCCGACCTATGGCAATGCTGCCATTTCAGCATTGGTGTCCATTGGCCCGGAGATATTCCATACGCTTGAGGGGGCTTTTTATAAGACAGGCCAGAGTATTAAAACCATGCTGCGGATCGTTCAGATCTATGGACGTATCGGAGGAGAAGAAGCGATCGATCTGCTCTGGGGGAAAATAGATTATCCTGATAAAAGAATTCTGGGAGAAGTACTGCTAGGTCTCAGTCAGTGCGGATTCCAGGCAAAGGGAGAGAAAGTGGTACGTATTAAACGCGCCATTGAATCGGATATCAGCAATGCGGCCTGGAACATTGCCGCACTAGGTGAAATCGGAGAAGATGAAACAGCGCTGAACCTGAAGCAGGCTCTTATTGAAGAGAACGAGCATAATTTTGACCACTTGTACATGCTTCTCTCACTGATTTATGATGCGCATTCCATTCAGCTGGTAAGAAATAATATCGAAAGCGGAACGATTGAGGGTGTTACATTTGCTATTGAGCTGCTCAACGTGTTCATTGACGACGATTTAAAGCCGATCCTGTTCCCGCTTCTGGATGAACTTCCTGTAGCTGAAAAACTTCAAAGACTGCAGGTTCACTTCCCCCGGGAAAAGCTGAATCCGACCGATGTGCTGAAGCATATTATTAACCGGGATTACAATTCTACCAACCGTTACACCAAGGCATTGGCTATGTGTAAATTTATTCTATTGCCTGATGTAAAGGTAACGGATGATCTTATAGCCAATCTGTTTAATCCCGACCCGCTGCTCAGAGAAACCGCTGCCTGGGCTATATACCTTATTAATAAAGACGAATATCATAAGCACACAGCGAGAATAAGCAAATCATACAAACACGAACTGGATCGTCTTTTGCTGACTGCGGGTGGTGATGAAGATATGAGGGTATGGAAAATACTCTTCCTGAAAAATATCGATGTGTTCTCCAAAATTCCGGGCATTATTTTATCGGAGCTCGCAGAGTCTTTCGAAGAGACAACCTTCAGGAAAGGTGAAACCGTTATTTCAAAGAATAACACTTCAAGTGCGCCAATCTATATTATCGTGAAAGGCAAGCTGACATTTGAAGACAACAGAGAAGTGGTGCTGAAGGAAAACGATATTATGGGTGTTACGCTGGTGCTTGATTCGGATTCTTATCCGTCTTCGATCATTGCTTCAGAGGAATCCCTGCTTTATAGAATTGAAAAGGATAAATTTTACGATATGATGTCCAGCCATTATGAAATGGCCCAGGGGGTCATTCACAACATCAGCGGTAAATTCTCGAAAGAAGAAATTGAGGAAGAGGAAAAAGAGGAAGAAGCACAGGTTGCTTAGAAAATAGTTTTATACATGTAAATTTTGATATATGGGCTTTGAATATGATGTATTCATAAGTTATGCAAGTGAAGACAACAAGCCGCTGACGGAAGGCGAGAAGGGCTGGGTATCTAATTTTCAGAAATTCCTGGATACGATGCTTGACCAGCTTCTGGGGCTTGATGTGAAATTTGCGACCAGTGAAGACAGGCCTCAGGAGGCTGGCAAGACTGCTATATTCATTGCTGTATGTTCACCCAATTCAGTGAATGCACCCAATTGCAGCCGCGAGCTTGACGCTTTCCTGAAAGCAGGATTAACCAATGGAATTAAGTCGGCTCCTGTTACCAGGGTTTTTAAAGTAGTAAAGACTCCTGTGCCCTTTGAAAAGCTTCCGGCTGCCATGCATGACATGATCAGCTATGATTTCTTTCAGGTGGATCCGGAAACCGCAAAGGCCTATGAGTTTACAGAATTTTTCAATGCCGATGCCGAAAAGAATTACTGGATGAAGCTGGTGGATCTGGCCTACGACACTTTCAAAGGCCTTTCCGAAATGAGGGTGAGCCATAGTTATGTCAGTCCTTCCTATAAAAAGGATTCCGTTTATCTGGCAGAAACCACACACGATCTTTTAACAGAAAGAGACATTATAAAGAGAGAATTGCAGAGGCATGGCTATCGGGTTCTTCCCGATCATACTCTTCCTGCAGAACTGGGTGCACTGGAATCAGCCGTTCGGGAATACATGAAAGAATGCAAGCTTTCCATTCACCTGATCGGGTCTTCCTACGGAGAATATGTGGAGGGGGCAGAAAAGTCGCTGATCGATATTGAAAATAAAATTGCCGCAGACCAGTATCGTGCAACCTCTGAGCATAATAAAGCATCTAGGGAAGTAAAAGAATTTTCAAGGCTTATCTGGCTACCGGTTAATCTGAAAGTGACCAGTGAAATGCACAAAGCATTTATCGAACAGTTGAGAAAGGATTCGGTAGGGGCAGAGGTTCTGCAGATATCGCTGGAAGACCTTAAAGCAGTCATCCGGAATATGCTGGCGTTGAGGGTCGGAGAATATGCCGGTGGGGACCAGTCTTTCCGTGCTTCTGAATTAAACAGTAAGGCCGGCCTTGCTAAAATATATATGATCTGTGATCAGTCGGACCTGAAATCGAGCGAAGCTCTTTCTTCCTATCTGAAGCAGAAAGGCTTCGAGGTAATGACCTCCAGCTTTGAAGGAGACCTTATGACCTTAAGACATATTCATCAGGAAAATCTGGTCAACTGCGACGCCTCTATTATTTATTGCGCCAACGCAAGTCCGGAATGGCTCAATGCTAAAATGCATGACCTGATGAAAGCGCCTGGTCTGGGCCGTACCAAGCCTATGATCGCCAAGGCAATTTTTACGGAGTCGGAAGAAACGCTTGGACGCGTAGCCTTTAAGCTTAATGATGCGATTATCATGTCTAGTCTGACAGGATTTTCAGCAGATAAAATACAACCATTCATAACTAAAATTGAAAGTGCAGGATGAGTGAGAAAATAGCGGAAATAAAACCAGAAAAGGTAAGCTCAGTCCTCCACGACGAGATCCTTTACAATCCTTTTCCGGGGCTGAGGCCATTCGGTATAGAGGAGAGTCATTTGTTTTTCGGACGCGAAGGACAAAGTGACGAAGTGCTGATGAAGCTGGCCAGAAACCGGTTCATTGCCGTGCTCGGTGCTTCAGGAAGCGGTAAATCATCCCTGATGTATTGTGGAGTAATTCCTATCCTGTACGGAGGCTTCATGGCCCAGGCAGGTTCTAACTGGAAGATCATCGTGACGCGTCCCGGCAGCGGCCCTATTGACAACCTGGCTGAATCCCTGCTGGTAAAAGACAGGAATTATACCCATGCCGATGAGGAAGGAAAGAAGATCCGCAGAACCATTACCTCTACGGTATTACGAAGCAGTTCACTGGGTTTGATCGAAGCGGTACAGCAGCTGAAAAAAGATAAGAACGAAAATGTGCTCCTGCTGGTCGATCAGTTTGAGGAGTTATTCAGGTATAAGAAAAACGAAGAAGGTTCTACCAATGAGTCTCTGGCTTTTGTAAACCTTCTTCTGGAGGCAGCCCGCCAGCAGCATACCGGTATTTATGTCTGTCTGACCATGCGTTCGGACTTTATCGGAGACTGCGCTCAGTTCCCTGAGCTTACAAAATTCATCAACGACAGTAATTACCTGATCCCGCAAATGAACCGGGAGCAGAAGAGACTGGCTATCGTTGGTCCGGTGGCGGTAGGAGGCGGAGAGATCTCTCCAAGACTTGTACAGCAGCTGATGAACGATCTGGGCGATAATCCCGATCAGCTGCCAATCCTTCAGCACTCACTGATGCGTACCTGGAACTTCTGGACGGAAGACAGAGAGAACGGGGAACCAATTGACCTTCGCCATTACGATGCTATCGGAAGAATGGCTGAGGCTTTATCGCAGCACGCCAATGAGGCGTACGACGAGCTGAACGATCATCAGAAGAAAATATGCGAGAGCTTGTTTAAGTCTCTCACGGAAAAAGGAAATAATGATTACGGTATCAGAAGACCGACCAAGCTGGGTGTAATTGCCGCCATAGCAGGCGTAAAGATGCAGGAGGTTATTCCGGTCGTGGATTGCTTCCGCGCTAAAGGAAGATCATTGATCATGCCTCCCGCAGGCGTACCGCTGACTGAAAATACCATCATCGATATATCCCACGAAAGCTTAATGCGGATCTGGGCAAGATTGAAGAACTGGGTGGAAGAAGAATCTGAATCCGTAGCGATGTATCAGAGGCTTTCAGAAGCTGCTTCGATGTATCAATTGGGCAAAACCAGTTTGTGGAGACCACCCGATCTTCAGCTGGCGATCAACTGGAAAGCCAAGCAAAATCCAACACTGGTATGGGGGCAGCGGTACAATCCCGCCTTCGAACGTACCATTCTCTTCCTGGACTATAGTCAGAAGGAATTTGAAACCGAGCAGAAAAACAAAGAGCTTTTACAGAAGCGTCAGCTGAAGAGAGCACGTATTACGGCTTTGATCCTTGGTACTGCCGCGATTATCTCCATATTCTTCCTTTTGTTTGCGGTTGTGGCAAGACAGCAGGCAGAGAAAAAAGAAAAGGAAGCATTGATTGAGAAGGAAAGAGCTAATAAGAATGCTCAAGAAGCGAACAGACAAAAAACAATCGCAGAGCATGAAAAAATGTTAGCGGATGAAGCAAAGCTGGCAGCGATCAAAGAAAAAGAAAATGCTGAGAGACAAACTCAAATAGCGAAAGAACAGACTAAAATCGCGGAAGCTCAGAAAAAGAGAGCCGAAGAGCAGACTCAGATTGCTAAGGAGCAAACCAAAAGAGCCGAAGAGCAGACTCAGCTTGCTCTTGCCAACGAGCAGGAAGCGCACAAGCAGAAGTCCATTGCCGATGAGAACTCTCAGAAAGCATACAGGCTGCGGCTTCTTTCTATCGCTCAGTCCATGGCGGTGAAATCAGTGCCGCTGGGGGACACAGCAAGAAAAGCACTCCTGGCAAAGCATGCTTACCTGCTGAACAAGAACAACGGAGGTAATGAATACAGCCACGAAATTTACGATGCGCTTTATTATTCCCTCAAACTTCTGAAGGATGAAGAATACAATGCCATGAAAGGCCATACCGACGCGGTGCGTTCCCTGGTATTCAGCTCTACAGGCAATGAACTATTCACTTCAGGAAGCGATGGAAAAGTAATTATGTGGGATATGAAGGATCAGGAGAAGAAGCATACCATCATCGCCGAGAATGGCTATGTGGTTCGTGCATTGGCCCTGAGCCCTGACAATAAGTACCTGGCTTGCGGAGGCGATTCAAGAACTATTAAGATCTTCGATCTGACCAACCCTACAGCAAAACCAAGAGAGCTGAAGGGACATAAGGGAAATGTATGGTCTATGGTATTTACACCGGACAACTCTTCTCTGGTTAGCACTGCCACCGATAGTCTGGTGTTCCTGTGGAAATCGGGAAGCGATGTGCCGGAAGTAATTACAAAGAATACAAGCAGGATCAGAACATTGGCCGTAAGTCCCGATGGTACGTCGATCGTTGGAGGAACTGATAAAGGACAGGTGGTTGTATGGAATCTTCTGAACAGAAGCTCCGAAGCGCTCTTTACCACGAAGAAGAGCAAGCAGGTGAATAGCGTAAGCTATAGTAATGACGGTAAACTGATTGCGGTCGGAGACGACGCAGGGGTTTTAAGAATATGGGATATTGCGCAAAGAAAAGTGGTGAACGTACTTACCGGTCATAAAGCAAGGATCAACGATGTGAAATTCAGCAAAGATGATCACTTCCTGGCATCTGCCAGCTTTGACGGAAGTATCAAGGTCTGGAACATGCAGAACCTGAACGATCAGCCGATTGTACTGAAAGATCACAGTTCATGGGTATGGAAGATGGCTTATAGTCCGGAAGGAGACAAACTCGTAGCAGGCTGTGTGGATAATCTGATCAGGGTTTGGCCGACCAATTCGGATGTAATGGCCGAGCAGATCTGCGGTAAGATCAAAAGAAATATGAGTATCAAAGAATGGGAGCAGTATGTAGCTCCTGTGAACGATATCCCTTATGAAAGTACCTGTCCAGGCCTACCGGTGGGAACAGAAGTAAATAATGAATAAACTTTTTAAGATGTTGACAATAAAATACAGCACGCTCATCAGAGCATTTTCGTTGAGCGTGCTGATTACTTTTATCAGCCATTCAGGCATTTTTGCGCAAAATCTCTGCAGCCAGACTTTAAAAAAGGCACAGAAAGAATACGATGAAGGCCGGCTTACCGAAGTCCCGGGCGTTCTGGAGTCCTGCCTTAAGGGAGGATTTACACGGGATCAGCAGTTGCAGGCATACCGTCTGCTTATTCTGACCTATCTTTTTACCGACGAGCCGGAGCTTGCAGAACAGAATCTTCTGAACCTGCTCAAGGAAGATCCTGAATATAAAATTAATCCCGGAGTGGATCCGGCAGAGTTTGTTACACTTTATAATACATACAATACTTCGGCTGTTATTTCAATCGGATTAACCGGTGGCGCCAATCAGACCAGGCCTCACTTAATGCGGACATTCAGTACAGATAATTCCCATAACAAGGCTACTTATACACCCCATGTAGGATTTCAGGGCGGACTTTCAGCGGATATCCTTATAAAGAAAGCCTTTCAGGTCACGACCGGATTTCAGATTGCACAAAAGAATTATGAGTATTCAAATTCCATGTTCAATTATACCAATCTTAATCTGAAAGAATCACAGCTATGGATGGAAATGCCCCTGGCATTAAAGTATAATTTCGGATATAAGAAGAAACTTGTTCCTTATATATATGGAGGTGCTGTGGGCGGTTTATTTCTATCATCTTCCGGCAAACTGACAAGGATAAGCAACACCGGGGACAACAATGCCTCAGGACCGAATGTGTCTCTCACAAGCCTGAGAAATAAAATAAACTATTCTGCATTGGCAGGAGCCGGATTGAAATATAAGCTGGGTTACGGTTACATAAGCCTGGATATAAAGTATACAGTAGGTCTGAAAGATATAGCAAATGCCAATAAGAGGTACTCAAACGATGATCTGGTCTATTTTTACGGATATATCGACAGCGACTTCAAGCTCAATAATTTCTATGTATCGGTAGGTTATTTCAAATCATTCTACCATCCTAAAAAACTCAAGAAAGAGATTCAATGAAAAAGTTATATTTTTTTAGTCTGTTAGCGGTTGTGCTGTGCTTGTCACTAAGCTGCAAGAAAGAAAAGCCGGTTCTTTCCAAAGGCTTTATTAAATACTTCGGAGGTGTCGATGTGGAAGATGCTTCGGATGTCTGGCAAACCAGCGATGGTGGTTATGTCATCATTGGAACCACCAATAGCATTGGCGCCGGCGGATCGGATATGTACGTGGTAAAGGCCGATGCGAATGGGAATGAAGAATGGCATAAAACTTTTGGCGATGTGCTGGATGACCAGGGGGGAGGGGTAGTTCAAACGCTGGACGGAGGCTACGCATTTCTTGGTACCTTCATGCATAAAGCGTCAGGGGCTGACTCTAATAAGACCGATGTTTTTCTGATAAGAGCAAACTCAGCGGGCGATACGATCTGGACAAAAAAGTATGGTTATTCGGGTACCAATGAACAAGGGGTTTCCATCCGGCAAACCTGGGATGGAGGATTTATCATAGCCTCAAATACCGATGCCACCAATGATGGCGATATGATTGTGATCAAGATCACCGCGGCAGGTTTGTTAGAACAACCGCTGACTATTTACCCTTCTTCTCCAACACCCGGCTTGGATGCAGCGGTCAATATTCTTCAGAGAAACGACGGCGGATATGTTCTCAGCAGTTATTCGGCAAGTTTAAATAGTCCAAGACTTGCTTTCATTAATAACTTTCCGATCAGCAGTTCATCCAATGCGCCAAGTAAAAGTGATTTTTTCGAACCCTCGATGGAGCTTTCAGGTGAAGTTACCATAACAAACGACGGTGGCTACATTCTTACGGGTAAAACTTCAGGTGACGATCTTTTCGTAATTAAGTTCAATGATGTTGTTACGAACCCCAAAATCTGGTTTAAAACGTATGGAGGGCCGGCTTACGACATGGGAAATTCCATCCAGGCAACCAATGATGGGGGATATATTGTCTTAGGTTCTACAAGCAGCTTTGGTGCAGGCAGCCGGGATCTCTATTTATTAAAAATTAATGGTGCGGGTGATCAGGAATGGTATAAAACATTTGGTGGAATCGGATTGGATCAGGGAAAAATCGTAAGAAGGACAGCCGATGGGGGCTATATTATCCTGGGCACCCTGGAGTTTGGAATTGATCCTTCTGCTAAAGATAATATAATTGCACTCATCAAAGTCGATGAGAATGGCGATATTAAAAATAACTGAAAAACAGGCAGTTATAAAGGTGTTAGTGAATTAAAGTGTATTTAAACAATAAAAAATTAGTATAAAAGTAGTATATTATACAAAACTGATAACAGTATGGCAAAAATTTACACCTGTATTTTTCTGTTTTTCTTCCTCATTTTAGGAATCAAGACTTCAAAAGCCCAGACCGTGGTTACTCCGGCACCAGCAGTAACCAATCTTTGTGTGGGAGGAGGATTTACCACGTTAGGTACAATCAACATAGCAGAGACGGTCAACACCGACTTCAACACCGGTACTGGTAAAACATATACCATATCGGCACCCGCCAATATTCAGTTTAATACAGGGGCAACTCCATCGGTTACTTCTACCGGCGGCGGGGTTACGAACATCGTGGCTTCAGCGCCTACCACCACCACATTTACATTTACCTGTGATATAGCAGGCGGCAGTCTGGACCAGATTAATATTTCAGGCCTTCAGATAAAGGCCGTTACAACTCCTTCGACAGGGGCGCTTGCCAGGTCAGGTGGTACTGCCAACTTTGGTGTAGGCGGCCAGACTCACTGCGACGTTACAAGTTTAGGCAATGTTTCTATTACCGGACAGCCCTCTAATCAGACCGTATGTATCGGGGCTTCTCCTACGTTTACCACGACGGCGACAGGAGCAGGGTTATCCTATGCCTGGCAAATCAGTACAAACGGAGGAGGCTCATGGGCAACGCCGGGTGCAGGTCACTCCGGAATTACCTCGGCCACGCTTACTGTTTCGGGTGTTGCCATCGGTCAGGACGGCGATCAATACAAATGTATTGTTTCAGGCACATGCGGAGGACCGGTTACTTCCAATGTTGTTACGCTTACTGTAAATCCTGACATTGCTATTACCGGTCAGCCTTCAGACGCGACCGCATGTACCGGGACTACCTTTTCCTTTACCGTGACTGCCACGGGTCCAGGGCTTTCATATAACTGGGAGAAAAGTACGGACGGAGGTGCTACCTGGATTGCTCCGGGAGGAACCTATTCAGGAGTTAACAGCGCCACACTTAGCAATACTGCAGTCTTAGCTCAGGATGGTTTTATGTACCAATGCGTTGTTTCCGGGACTTGCGGAGGACCGACTACCAGTAACCCGGCTACGCTTTCTGTGCCTGGAAGTGCTGCTTCCACAACCAATCCAAATAATCAGACGATCTGTTCAGGCGGAACAGCTACATTTAGTGTAACGGGAACCAATGCAGTTTCCTACCAATGGCAGGAGAATGGGGTTAACATCTCCAACGGCGGTGTTTACAGCGGAGCCACTACCAATACATTAACCCTTACCGGTGTCACCACAGCCATGGGGCTTAACGGTAAAAATTACCGTGCTGTAGTGAGCGGTTCATGCGGTACGCCGGCTACTTCTACTTCAAAAACGCTTACTGTAAATCCGGTTGCGATTGCAACGACTCAGCCATCCAACCAGGGTGTTTGCGTAGGTGCCAATACGAGCTTCACGGTAGCAGGTACTAATATCACCAACTATCAGTGGCAGGTAAGCGTTACGGGCGGCGGCGGTCCTTTTGTCAATCTTACGAATTCAGCGCCATACAGCAATGTCACTACGGCAACCATGAATATTACCTCAGCCACTGTTGCCATGAATGGTTATGTCTACAGATGCAATCTTTCAAGCGCCTCTTGCGGTATCACCGCTTCGAACAATGCAACTCTGACAGTAAACAGTCCAAGCCCGGCTACTTACTTTGGACTGGATGCGGCGTATTGCAGAAATGGAGGAATTGATACTCTGGAAGGATTCCCTGTCGGAGGTACTTTCTCCGGACCAGGCGTAGGGGCTACCAATGCCGGAACCGGTAAAGCTCCCTTCAACCCTTTAGCTGCCGGAGTCGGTAACAAAAATATCACCTACAACATAGGCTGTACCAATGTTGTCAAATCCACCACGGTGAACGACAGCTCAAACATCGCTTTTAC